>NZ_JAGXKC010000046.1:0-22979 GCF_019091045.1 Stenotrophomonas sp. GbtcB23
GCCTTTCTCCGTGTGCCCCGACGTTTCCGTCGTTGCGAGCCGCCCATTATAGCTGGCTTTTCCGCTTCGTCAACACCTTTTTTCGAGGTGTTTTGCGTATCGACTAACAGTCGATACCTACCTGGTGGTAGATCACGACCGTTGGTCGTGATGCCCGGAAGACCCGAAGGTCTTTCCGTCGAAGCGAGCCGCCTATTATGTCAGGCTTTTCGTTTCCGTCAACACCCTCTTTCGAAGAAGTTGAAGTCCTGTTCCTTCGCGGTTGCCGCCTTGCGGTGGCCCCTGCGTCGGGGGAGGGAAAGTATGTCCCCAACCGCCTCGTTTGTGAAGGGGGTGCATGACTTTTTTTCACGGTTTTGTGCATTCATTCATGCTGGTTCCGCGCCCGAAGGCGCGAAACCCTTGTGGCGCTTAGGCGGCGACCAACAACACGCGTGCGAAGTTGCGCTTGCCGACCTGCAGCAAGCCCTCGAAGCCGGGCACGAACAGCTGCTGGGCATCGTCCACCACCTCGCCGTCCACCTTCACCGCACGCTCCTTGAGCTTGCGCGAGGCCTCCGAGTTGCTCGGGGTCAGGCCGGCTGCGGTGAGCAATGCACCAATCCGCAGGCCTTCCGCGGGAATGGCCACTTCCTGCAGGGGCAACAGGGTCACATCGCCCTGCCCTGTCACGGCAGCATTCCAGCCGGCAATGGCCAGCTCGGCCGCGTCGGCATCGTGGAAACGGGTGGTCAGCTCACGCGCGAGGCGCAGCTTCACCTCACGCGGGTTCAGGGTGCCGGCGGCGACCTGCTCGCGCAGGCTGACCGCTTCGGCCTGGCTGATCTCGAAGGAAAGCAGCTCGATCCAGCGCCACATCAGGTCGTCGCCGATCTTCATGGTCTTGGTCACCATGTCGATCGCCGGTTCGCTGATGCCGATGTAGTTGTTGAGCGACTTGGACATCTTGGCCACGCCGTCCAGGCCTTCCAGCAGCGGCATGGTCAGCACGATCTGCGGCTTCTGCCCGTAGTGCTCCTGCAGGCCACGGCCCATGAGCAGGTTGAACTTCTGGTCGGTACCGCCCAGTTCGACGTCCGCTTCCAGCGCCACCGAGTCGTAACCCTGCACCAGCGGGTACAGGAACTCGTGCAGGGCGATGGACTGCTGGGCCGCATAGCGCTTGGCGAAGTCGTCGCGCTCGAGCATGCGCGCCACGGTGTGCTGGCCGGCCAGGCGGATCATGTCGGCCGCGCCCATCTTGCCGAACCACTCCGAATTGAAGCGCACTTCGGTCTTTTCCCGGTCCAGCACCTTGAACACCTGCTCTTCATAGGTGCGCGCATTGGCCAGCACGTCGTCCTTGCTGAGCGGCTTGCGGGTGACGTTCTTGCCGGAGGGGTCGCCGATCATGCCGGTGAAGTCGCCGATCAGGAAGATGACCTGGTGGCCGAGGTCCTGGAACTGGCGCAGCTTGTTGAGCAGCACGGTGTGGCCCAGGTGCAGGTCCGGGGCGGTGGGGTCGAAACCAGCCTTGACCCGCAGCGGGCGGCCGCTTTCCAGCCGCTGGCGCAGCTCCTCGATCTTGAGGATTTCATCGGCGCCACGGCCGATCTGGGCAAGGGCTTGTTCAATCGAGGACACGTGCAACTCCCGGCGATGCCTTATTTACATGAATGACGTTAAGTACAAGTTAACCGCAAGCGCTTCACAAAAGCCAATAGGCACAAGGGTTTGACGCGATATTTATACCTGTCTATGTTACCGACGTTTGGGCCCGCGCTCCCGGGCCAGCCAGGAACACACCGACGATGCTGAATACCGATCAAGGCCGCGCGCGCAAGCAGCGCTTCAAGGAACGCCTTCACGTTCTCCACGACACCGCCCTGCATCGGAAGCTTCGACAGCATCTTCCCGCTGCTTTCAATGAGCGCTGGACCCGCCGCCACTGGATGCACGCCAGCCTGTTCGCCACCATCGGCGCCCTGGTGGCCACCATTGTCCCCGGCTTCTCGCACACCATCGAGTCGCCCTACTCGGTCAGCCATTCCACGCTGGCCCTGCCCTTGCCGCCGCTCTCCCAGGAGCGCCTGCAGCAGGTGCCGGGCGACAGCTGGCAGGTACTGCGCGTGCAGCGCGGCCAGACCCTGAGCAACCTGTTCGACGAGGCCGGCATTTCGCCCACGGTGATGCACCAGGTGCTGGAGCACCCCGGTGCGCGCGACGCGCTGACCAAGCTGCGCCCCGGCGCGGAAATTGCCTTCGACCTGCCGCTGACCGGGGAGCTGCGCACGATCCGCTTCGACCGCGATGCCGACAACCGGGTGGAGCTGTCGCTGAAGGGCGCACAGATCACCGAGAAGGTCAGCAAGCGTGAGAGCTCCACCCGCCGGGTGGTGACCAGCGGCGAGATCACCAGTTCGCTGTACGCGGCGGCGCGCAAGGCCGGGCTGTCGCCGTCGGCCATCGCGACGATGACCGACGAGATCTTCAAGTACGACATCGACTTCTCCAAGGACCTGCAGCCGGGCGACCGCTTCAGCGTGGTGATGGATGAGACCTGGCGCGAAGGCGAGAAGGTGGACACCAGCAAGATCCTGGCGGCGACCTTCACCTCCGGCGGCAAGACCTACAGCGGCTTCCGCTTCGACCGCAACGGCAAGTCCGAGTACTTCGACGTGAGCGGGCGCCCGCTGAAGAAGAGCTTCATCCGCATGCCGATTCCCTTCGCCCGCCTGAGCTCGACGTTCGGGGCGCGCAAGCACCCGGTGCTGGGCAAGATGCGCATGCACAAGGGCGTGGACTACGCCGCGCGCACCGGCACCCCGATCATGGCCGCCGGCGATGCCCGCGTGCAGTTCGCCGGCGTGCAGCGCGGCTACGGCAACGTGGTGATCCTCGACCACGGCCGTGGCCACACCACCCTGTACGGGCACATGTCGCGCTTTGGCAAGATCAAGACCGGCCAGCGCGTGGCGCAGGGCACGGTGATCGGCTACGTGGGCTCGACCGGCCTGGCCACCGGCCCGCACCTGCACTACGAATTCCGCGTCAACGGCGTGCACCGCAACCCGCTGTCGGTGACGATGCCGCCGCCGGAGCCGCTGCAGGGCAGCGAGCTGGTCGCCTTCCGCGCGCAGACCGCGCCGGCGCTGGCCCGCATCCAGGGCATGGAGAAGCTGATCTACGCCGACGCCAGCCCGGCGCCGAAGGCCGACCAGGCCGCTACCACCACGGCCAGCGCGGCCAAGCCGGCCAAGGGCAACCGCGGCTGATCGCATGCATTGACGGCGGCAACAGGTTGCGCGGAAGCTGCACGCACCCTGTTGAACCGCCTGGCCATGACTTCAGCTGATCCGCATACCCCGCTCTACCTGGGCCTGATGTCCGGCACCAGCGCCGATGGCATCGATGCCGCGCTGGTGCAGTTTCCCGCCGAGGGCGGATGCCGCTACGTCGATGGGCTCACCCACCCCTGGGACCCCGCCATCCGCGCCGAGCTGGTGGCGCTGGGCGAAGGCGGCGAGGTGGGCTCACTGGATACGCTGGGCCGGATCGATGCGCAGATCGGCATCACCTTCGCGGCCGCCGCCAACCGCCTGCTGGAACAGGCCGGGGTGAGCCCGGCGCAGGTGCTCGCGATCGGTTCGCACGGGCAGACGGTGCGGCACCGGCCGCTGGCCGATCCGGCGTTCACCTGCCAACTGGGCGATGCCAACCGGATTGCCGAGCTGACCGGCATCACCACGGTGGCCGACTTCCGTCGCCGCGACGTGGCCGCCGGTGGGCACGGGGCGCCGCTGATGCCGGCCTTCCACCTGGCGATGCTGGGCACGGCCGATGAGGACCGGGCGGTGTTGAACCTGGGCGGGATCGCCAACCTGACCCTGATTCCGCGCGTGGGCACCCCGCGTGGCTTCGATACCGGGCCGGCCAATGCGCTGATGGATGCGTGGTGCGAGCGGCATACCGGCACGCCGTTCGATGCCGATGGCGCGTTTGCGGCCAGCGGGCAGGTGGATGAGGCGCTGCTGGAGCACTGGCGGGCCGAACCGTGGTTCGCGCTTCCACCGCCGAAGAGCACCGGGCGCGAGCAGTTTCATCTGGCCTGGGCCGAGGCGGCGATGGCCGGCCGCACCCTGGCGCCGGCGGACGTGCAGGCGACGCTGCTGGAACTGACGGCGGCCACGGTAGCCGACGCGCTGCTGGCCCACCTGCCGGAAGCAACGCGGGTGCTGGTGTGCGGCGGCGGTGTTCGCAACCCGCAGCTGCTGCGCAGACTCAGCGCGCGGTTGCCCGGGGTGGTGGTCGAGTCCAGTGCAGTGCACGGGCTGGACCCGGACTACCTGGAAGCGATGGGGTTTGCGTGGTTGGCGCACCGGACGCTGCAGGGGTTGCCGGGCAACCTGCCCAGCGTGACCGGGGCGCGCGGGCCGCGGATATTGGGCGCCATTCACCCAGCGTGATGGGTGCTGCCTAGAACGCCTTTACGTCCGGGAGGGCCTGGAGGGCGGCGATGGCTTCGGCCAGGGCGTTTACTTCGGGGTCGTGGAAGCCGCTGCGGACTTCCAGTTCGCTGGCGAACAGGCCCTGCTCGAGCAGGACCACGCAGGTGTGTTCGCGGGTCCAGCCGCGTGCGACAGCGACCCGCCGGATGCGCTCGTTCAGCAGCGGATCGAGATCGCGCAGCACCAGATCAGCCATGTGTATTCCCCCGTTGGCAACGCACCGCCCCCACGGCACAACGGGTTCGATGATGGCCCAGCCGGGGGGTACGGGCAAGCACCCCTCAGCTGGCCGCGCGCAGGTGCCGGCGCTGCTGCACGATCAGCAGGGCGCACAGGATCACCACCGGGATGGCGATCAGCGCGGTGCCGATGAAGAAGAGCGCGTAGCCTTCCAGCAGGGTGCGGCCCTGGGCCAACGACTGCACCGCCCAGCCTGAGAGACCCTTCAGCGCCTTGCCGGGCATGGCATAGAACGAGCTGAGCAGGGCGTACTGGGTGGCGGTGTAGCCGATGCTGGTGAGGCTGGACATGTAGGCGATCAGCGCGGTGCCGGCGAACCCGCCCGAGAGGTTGTCGATGGCCATGGCGATGGCGAAGCTGGTCGGGTCCGGCCCGACGTAGGCCAGCCAGGCAAACGCCAGGTTCGAGGCCGGGCCCAGCACGGCGCCCACCAGAAGGGTGGCCAGCACGCCCCAGCGCACCGAGACCAGCCCAGCGGCGGCAATCCCGACAAAGGTGGCGATCAGGCCGACCGAGCTGCGCACCGCGCCCACCGTCTCTTCGGTCAGGCCGAGGTCGACGTAGAACGGGTTGGCCATCGGGCCCATGATGAAATCGGCCATGCGGTACACGCTGATGGCCAGCAGGATCAGGATGGCGCCGCTGCGGTGTTCGCGGACGAAGGCAATGAACGGCCCGACCAGTGCATCGAACAAGCCGCGCGGGGTCCACAGCGGGGCCGCCTGGGTCTGCACCGCGATCTGCGCGCGCACCGGTTCGCGCGCCATCACCACCGCCACCACGCCCAAGGCCATCAGGCCGGCCATGATTTCGTAGGACATCTGCCAGCCCACGCGGGCGGCGATCAGCAGGATCAGCGCATCGGTTACCAGCAGCGCGGTGCGGTAGCCGAGCGCGGCGGTGGAGGTGAGCAGGCCCAGCTGTTCGCTGTTGTCGGCGCTTTCAATGCGCCAGGCATCGATGACGATGTCCTGGGTGGCCGAGGCGAACGCGACCACGGTGGCCATGATCCCGAACACCAGCATGTGTTCCCAGGCGATGCCCAGAATCAGGATCTGGCCACCCTTGGGATGGACCACGGCCATGCCGATCAGGGCGGCGGCCACCACCGCCTGGGACAGCAGCATCCAGCCGCGGCGGCGGCCGAAGCGACCCAGCAGCGGGGCGTCGACCTTGTCCACGATCGGCGCCCACAGGAACTTCATCGAATAGGCCAGGCCCACCCACGACAGGAAGCCGATGGTGTCCAGCTCGATGCCTTCCTTGCGCATCCAGAAGCCGAGCGTGTTGCCCACCAGGTAAATCGGCAGGCCGGAGCTGAAACCCAGCAGCAGCATGGCCAGCACCTTGCGCTCGCGCAGGTTGGCCAGCACCCGCTGCCACGGGCGACGGGGCTTGGCGGCCGCTTCACTCATGGGGCGTAGTCCACCGTGAACGGGGCATGGTCGGAGAAGCGTTCATCGCGGTAGATCGAGCAGCCACGCAGGCGATCGCGCAGGCCGGGGCTGACGAACTGGTAATCGATGCGCCAGCCGACGTTGTTGGCGCGGGCCGCGCCGCGGTTGCTCCACCAGGTGTAATCCTCGCCGGTGGGGTGCAGCAGGCGGTAGGCGTCGGTCCAGCCCTGGCCGCCAGCCACGTCCAGCGCCTGGCCGGCATCCACGCACTGGCCATTGAGCCAGTCGCGCTCGGGCGGCAGGCAGCCGGAGTTCTTCTGGTTGGATTTCCAGTTCTTGATGTCCAGCGCGGAGCGGACGATGTTCCAGTCTCCGCACAGCACGTAGTCGCGGCCGCTGGCCAGCCACTGGGCCAGGATCGGGCGCAGCCACTCCATCACTTCGTACTTGAAGCCCTGGCGCAGGTCGCCGGAGCTGCCGGAGGGGATATAGAAGGACACCACGCTGAGGTTGCCGTAGCGGGCTTCGATGTAACGGCCTTCGTCGTCGAACGGCGCCCAGCCCAGCGAGGTGATGACCTGGTCGGGCTCACGCTTGCTGTAGATGGCCACGCCGCTGTAGCCCTTCTTGGTGATCGCGTCACGGTAGAAGCAGTGGTGGCCGTCCGGGCGGAACATGGGATCGGTCAGCTGGTCTTCCTGGGCCTTGGTCTCCTGGATGCAGAGCACGTCGGCATCCTGGGCACGGAACCACTCGAGGAAACCCTTGGTGGCGGCGGAACGGATGCCATTGGCGTTGAAACTGATGATGCGCATGCTGACCCGGGTCTGGTACGTAACGGGCAAAGCATACCGGGTTGCCCGGCCCATCGGCTGGCCGGATCCGGCCATTGCAGGGGCCTGCGGCGGCCGGTCGCGAGCCTGAATTGCCGGTCATGCTTTACGATCTGCGCTCCAAGAGAATTGAATAGAGCGTTAGATGAGCGACCACCGTCACCGTTTCCTGCAGCTGGCCCTGACCGCCGATGCGCTGCGTTTTGGCCAGTTCACCCTCAAGTCGGGCCGCCTGAGCCCCTATTTCTTCAATGCCGGCCGCTTCGACTCGGGCGCCAGCATGGTCCAGCTGGCCGCCTGCTACGCCGATGCGGTGGAAGCCACCGGGCTGAAGTTCGACGTGGTCTTCGGCCCGGCCTACAAAGGCATTCCGCTGGCCACCGCGACCGCCTGTGAATTCGCCCAGCGCGGCCGCGACCTGCCCCTGAGCTTCAACCGCAAGGAAGCCAAGACCCACGGCGAAGGCGGCAACCTGATCGGCGCGGACATGAACGGCAAGCGCGTGCTGATCGTGGACGATGTGATCACCGCCGGCACCGCCATCCGCGAGGCCTTGGGCATCATCAAGCAGGCTGGCGGCACCCCGGCCGGCATCGTGGTGGCGCTGGACCGCCAGGAGATCGCGTCGGAAGACGACCGCCGTTCGGCTGCCCAGGCCGTGGCCGAAGAGGCCGGCATTCCGGTGGTGGCCGTGGCCACGCTGGCCGACCTGCTTGATTTTGCCTCCGGAAATCCGGAACTTGTCGGATACCGGCAGCCGCTGGAGGACTATCGGTCCCGTTACGGCAGCCGTCCTACGCGTTGAGAGCAGGGGGCTCCCATGTCCAGGATTGCCACGTTCACCATCATTGGCCTGTTGCTGGCCGTGCCTGTGCTCACGGCGCAGGCCCAGAGCAAACACAGCAACACGCCGGCCAAACCGAAGAAGCTGTTCTGCTGGAACGAGGGCAAGGAGCGGATCTGCAGCGATGCCCTGCCCCAGGACGCGGTGAACAGCGCCCGTGAGGAGTTCAGCGTCAACAGCGGCCTGCGCAAGGGCGGGGTGGACCGCACCCTGACCGAGCAGGAGCGCGCCGATGCCGCCGTGGCCGCCGCGCAGCGCCAGCTCGACCAGGCCGCTGAAGATACCCGCCAGCGCACCGAGCAGGCCATGCTGTCCACCTACCAGGACGAGGCCGACCTGCGCCGGGTGTTCGTGGAGCGCACCGGGATCCTGGACAACAACGTGCAGACGGCCAACTACAACGTGGCCAGCCTGCGCAGCGCGCTGGTGACCCTGCTCGGCAGCGCGGGCGACCGCGAACTGGCCGGCCAGCCGGTGGCGCCCAAGCAGGCCGAGGACATCCGCCTGCGCCACGCCGAACTGGTGGCGCAGAAGCGCATGCAGGACTCCTACGTGGAGCAGCGCAAGGCGCTGGATGTGGAGATCGAGGAAACCCTGCAGCGGTACCGGTTGTTGAAGGGCGTTTCTACCGACCCACGCGGGTAAGGTGAAAGCAGCGAAAGGGCGGATGCACGGGCATCCGCCTTTTTTTTATGCACTTTTTACGGGTTGGGCGTGGGGCGGGCGTGGAGCGTTTACGCCGTTGGGGAACACGATGGCGGCCTCCCTTCCCTACTACTGAGAACGCCCCGTGCCTGCCTGGCTTTCCTTCGTGAGCGGCGTGCTGGTGCTCGTTGCCGCCGCCTACCTGCTGTACGTCGTGCTTGCGCCCGAAAAGTTCTGACCGGAGCCGACCATGACCGAGATTCTGTTGATTGTGCTGGCCAGCATCGTGCTGGCCTTTCCGCTTGGGCTGTACCTGGCCCGGGTGATGCGCGGTGGGCCGATGCGCGGCGACGCGCTGTTCGGCTGGATTGAAAAGCCGCTGTACCGCGTGCTGGGGGTGAACCCGGCGCGCGGGATGTCCTGGCGTGGCTACGTGGGCGCGTTCCTGCTCAGCAACCTGGTCATTGCCGTGCTGGTGCAGGCGGTCTTCATGACCCAGGCCTGGCTGCCGTTCAACCCCGACCAGATTCCCAACATGCGCTGGGATACGGCGCTGCACACGATGGTGTCGTTCCTTACCAACACCAACCAGCAGCATTACTCCGGCCAGGCGCAGCTGTCCTACTTCTCGCAGATGACCGCGATCACCGGCCTGCAGGTGGTCACCCCGATGATGGGGCTGGCACTGGTGGTGGCCACGCTGCGTGCGCTGTTCGGCGCCGCACCGGCGGCCGATGCGAGTGCGGACACCCTGCCGGCAGACCGCCAGATCGACGTGGGCAACTACTACGCCGACGTGGTGCGTTCGTGCGTGCGCTTCATGCTGCCGCTGTGCCTGCTGTGGGCGGTGCTGCTGACCAGCCAGGGCGTGCCCTCGACGTTGGCCGGTGGCCCGACCGCCACGCCGATCGATGCAGCCGCGGGCATGGAAACCCAGAAACTGCCGCTGGGCCCGGTCGCGGCGATGGTGGCGGCCAAGCAGCTGGGCACCAATGGCGGTGGCTGGTACGGCCCCAACAGCAGCATGCCGCTGGAGAACCCGACCCCGCTGTCGAACGCGCTGGAGCTGATCGGCATCCTGCTGATCCCGATCGCGGTGGTGTTCATGCTGGGTGCGTTCACCGGTCGCAAGCGCCTGGCGGCGCTGGTGTTCGGCTGCATGCTGGCGATGTCGAGCGTGTCGATCGCCGCCACGGTGTGGCTGGAGGGCCATTCGGCCACGGCCGCGAGCCCGCTGCTGATGGAAGGCAAGGAAGTACGCCTGGGTGCGGACGGCACCGGGTTGTGGGCGGCGATCACCACCCAGGTTTCCAATGGCTCGGTCAACGGCATGCATGACTCGCTGAGCCCGCTGGCCGGCGCGGTGCCGATGGTCAACATGTTGATCAACGCGATCTGGGGCGGCATCGGCTGCGGCCTGCAGCAGTTCATCGTGTACCTGCTGCTGGGCGTGTTCCTGGCCGGGCTGATGACCGGGCGCACGCCCGAGCTGCTGGGCCGCAAGCTGGAAACCCCGCAGGTGAAGCTGCTGGCGCTGCTGGTGCTGCTGCAGCCGATCACCATCCTGGCGTTCACCGCGATCACCCTGGCCATTCCTTCGATCACCGGCACCTCCAACCCCGCGTTCCATGGGGTGAGCCAGGTGTTCTACGAGTACGTATCGGCGTTCGCCAACAACGGCTCGGGCTTTGAAGGGCTGGGCGATGCCACCCCGTGGTGGAACCTGAGCTGCACCCTGGTGCTGCTGCTGGGCCGCTACCCGGTGCTGGTGATTCCGCTGATCGTCTGCGCCCAGCTGGCCGCCAAGCGGCGTGCGCCGGAATCGGCCGGCACGCTGCAGATTGAAACCCCGACCTTCGCGCTGACCCTGATCGCGCTGATCGTCATCCTGACCGTATTGCAGTTCATGCCGGCGCTGGTGCTGGGCCCGGTTGCCGACCACCTGTCGCTGACGCTGCGCTGAGACGTGAAACCATGAGTACCTATCCCTTGAATGCAGCTCCTTCCCGCCGCCCGCGCCTGCTCGATGCAGCCGGCCTGCGCCGGGCTTTGCGCGATGCGGTGATCAAACTGTCGCCGCGCCACCTGGTGCACAGCCCGGTGATGGCGGTGGTGATGGTGGGCACGCTGGTGAGCCTGCTGGTCACGCTGACCGGCAACGCGCCGCTGGGCTTCGGCCTGGTGGTGACCGCGATCCTGCTGTTGACCGTGCTGTTCGGCAACTTCGCCGAAGCGGTGGCTGAGGCGCGCGGCCGCGGCCAGGCCGCCTCGCTGCGGCGTGCCCGCCAGGACCTGAGCGCGCGCCGGCTGGCCGCCGCCCATGCCGGGGCCAGCGAAACCCAGGTGCCGGCCGCCGAGTTGCGCCCGGGCGACCATGTGATCGTCAGTGCCGGCGAGCTGGTGCCGGCCGATGGCGAGATCGTGCAGGGCCTTGCGACCATCAACGAAGCGGCGGTGACCGGTGAATCGGCACCGGTGCTGCGCGAGGCGGGTACCGACCGCAGTGGCGTGATCGGTGGCACCAAGGTGCTGTCGGACCAGATCATCGTGAAGATCACCGCCGAGCCGGGCCACAGCTTCCTGGACCGGATGATCGCGCTGGTGGAAGGCGCCAACCGGCAGAAGACGCCGAACGAAGTGGCGCTGACCCTGCTGCTGGCCGCGATGACGCTGACCTTCCTGGTGGTGGTGGCAACCCTGCCCGCCATCGGCGCCTTCGTCGGGGTCAAGGTCGACCCGCTGCTGCTGATCGCGCTGCTGGTGTGCCTGATTCCGACCACCATCGGCGGGTTGCTGCCGGCCATCGGCATCGCCGGCATGAACCGTGCGCTGGCGGCCAACATCCTGGCCAAATCGGGCAAGGCAGTGGAAGTGGCCGGCGACGTGGACGTGCTGCTGCTGGACAAGACCGGCACCATCACCCACGGCGACCGCCAGGCGACCCACTTCCATGCGCTGGCCGGCATTGAAGCGACGCAGCTTCGAGAAGCGGCGCTGCTGTCGTCGCTGGCCGACCCGACCCCGGAAGGCAAGTCGGTGGTGCGGCTGGCACGCGAGCAGGGCTGCACCACCGCTGAGCCCGACCGCGCGGACTACCTCGCTTTCAGCGCGCAGACCCGCATGTCCGGCGTGGACCTGGACGGCGGCCGGCGCATCCGCAAGGGCGCGGCCGATGCGATCACTGCATATGTCCGCGAGCTGGGCGGCACCGTGCCGGCCGAGCTGGCCGGGCGCGTGGAACAGGTGGCACGGAACGGCGCCACCCCGCTGGTGGTCTGCGAAGGCCGCCACGTGCTGGGCGTGATCGAGCTGAGTGACGTGGTCAAGCACGGCATGCGCGAGAAGTTCGCGCAGCTGCGCGCGATGGGCATCCGCACGGTGATGATCACCGGCGACAACCCGCTTACCGCCGCGGCGATTGCGGCCGAAGCCGGCGTGGACGATTACATCGCCGAAGCGCGCCCGGAAGACAAGCTGGCCCGCATCCGCGCCGAACAGGCCGGTGGCCGGCTGGTGGCGATGGTGGGCGATGGCACCAACGACGCACCCGCACTGGCCCAGGCCGACATCGGCCTGGCGATGAACTCGGGCACGCAGGCGGCCAAGGAAGCCGGCAACATGGTGGACCTGGATTCGGACCCGACCAAGCTGCTGGCGGTGGTGGAAGTGGGCAAGCAGCAGTTGATCACGCGCGGTGCGCTGACCACGTTCTCGCTGGCCAACGACGTCTCCAAGTACTTCGCGATCCTGCCGGCGCTGTTCGCCGCCACCCTGCCGGCCATGGCCACGTTGAACGTGATGCACCTGTCCAGCCCGCGCAACGCGGTGCTGGCGGCGCTGATCTTCAACGCGCTGGTGATTCCGGCCCTGATTCCGCTCGCCCTGCGTGGCGTGCGCTTCCGCCCGGCCACGGCCACCGCGCTGCTGCGCCGGAACATGCTGGTGTACGGGCTGGGCGGCGTGCTGCTGCCGTTCGCGGCCATCAAGCTGATCGACCTCCTCCTCTTCTCGGTATTTGGCGCATGAACCGCTCCGCTGCTGCTTCGCTTTCCCGCCCGGCGCGTGCGCGCGCCGCCACTCCGGTGTCATTGCAGCACACCGGTGCGCTGCGCCCGGCCATCGGCCTGGGCGTGGCCAGCCTGCTGCTGCTCGGCCTGGCGTATGCCGTGGCCACCACCGGCATCAGTGCCGCGTTGTTCCCCGTGCAGGCCGAAGGCAGCCTGCTGCTGGACAACCACCAGGTGCGCGGCTCGCGCCTGGTGGCCCAGCCGTTCGTGGGCGACGGCTACTTCCAGGCGCGCCCGTCGGCGGCCAACTACGACCCGATGGCCGCCGCCGGCAGCAACCTGGCGCGCAGCAACCCTGCCCTGCAGGAACGCGTCGCCGAGGCGACCCGGACCGTGGCAGCGCGCGAAGGCATCGCCGTGGACGACGTGCCGAGCGACCTGGTCACCCAGTCGGGCGCGGGCATGGACCCGGAGCTGTCGCCGGCCGCCGCTGCGGTGCAGGTCAAGCGCGTGGCGGGCAACCGCGGCCTCAGCGTGGAACAGGTGCAGGCGCTGGTGAAGGCGCATACGCAGGGCCCGCAATGGGGCGTGTTCGGGCAGCCCCGGGTGAACGTGATGACCTTGAACATGGCGCTGGATGAAGGCCGACCGGTGCACAATCCCTACCCATGACCGACTCCCGCACCCGACAGGCCGACGCACTGGTGGAGAGCCTGCAGCGCGAGGCCGGCGGCAAGCTCACCGTGTTCCTGGGCGCCGCCCCCGGCGTGGGCAAGACCTACAGCATGCTCGGCCGCGCGCACGAGCAGCTGCGCCGCGGCGTGGACGTGGTGGTGGGGCTGGTGGAAACCCACGGCCGCGCCGAGACCTCGGCGCTGCTGGAGGGCCTGCCGCAGGTGCCGCTGCTGCAGCGCGAGTACCAGCAGCATGCGCTGCAGGAAATGGACCTGGATGCAGTGCTGGCGCGGCGCCCGGCGCTGGTGCTGGTGGACGAGCTGGCCCACCGCAACGTGCCGGGCAGCCGCCACGAGCGGCGCTGGCAGGATGTGATGGAGCTGCTGGACGCCGGCATCGACGTCTGGACCACGCTCAACATCCAGCACCTGGAAAGCCTCAACGATGTGGTGATGCGCATCACCGGGGTGCGGGTCAGCGAGACCGTGCCCGATGCGGTGCTGGACCGCCTGCACGATATCGTGCTGGTGGACCTGCCGCCGCGCGAACTGATCGAGCGCCTGCAGCAGGGCAAGGTGTACGTGCCCGAACAAGCCGCGCAGGCGCTGCAGGCGTTCTTCTCGCCCGCCAACCTGACCGCGCTGCGCGAGCTGGCGATGCAGGAGGCGGCCGACCGGGTTGACAACAGCCTGCGTGAAACCCGCGCCGCGCGCGGGGAAGGCAACCTGCCGCTGCGCCGGCGGGTGCTGGTGGCGATCGATGGCGGCGGCCAGAGCGAGTACCTGGTGCGCGTGGGCCGGCGCATTGCCGAGCGCCGCGATGCGCCCTGGACCGTAGTGACCGTGCAGCGCCGCCGCGAAGACGACAGCACCCGCCGCGAGATCGATGCGGCCTTCGCACTGGCGCGGCGGCTGGGCGGCGAGGCCGAGCTGCTGCATGGGCCCAGCATTGCCGATGCGCTGCTCGACCACGCCGCGCACAACAGCGTGTCCACCCTGGTGCTGGGCCGCACCCGCGAACGGCCGTTCGCACGCATGCTCAACCGCACGCTGACCCAGCAGTTGATCCAGCGCGGCGCGCACTTTGAAATCACCATCATCGGCACCCCGCAGGCGCGCGCGCGTGCGCGCCGCCATGGGTTGTCGATGCCCACGCTGAGCACCGGCCGCGACACCGTGCTGGCGCTGGTGGCCACTGCGCTGGCCTGCCTGGTGGCGCTGGTGGCCGAACGCTGGGTGGGGCTGTACGACCTGTCGATGGTGTTCATCGTGGCCGTGGTGGTGGTGGCCGCGCGCAGCCGTACCAGTGCGGCGGTGATGGCCGCGGCACTGTGTTTCCTGGCCTACAACTTCTTCTTCATCGCCCCGCGCTTCACCTTCGCGATCAGCGCGCGCCAGGGCGTGATCACGGTGTTCCTGTTCCTGGTGGCGGCGCTGGTGGCCGGGCGGTTGGCCTCGCGCCTGCGCATGCAGGTGGTGGCGCTGCGGGCGGCCAACCGGCATGCGAACGCGCGCCAGGTGCTGGGGGGCCAGCTGACCCGTGCCCCCAACAACGAAGCGGTGGCGCAGGCCGGGCGCGAGGCGCTGGAGCAGTCACTGGATGCGCCCGCCTGGTTGCGCATTGGTGCCGACACCAGCACCAGCGGCAGTGCTGCGCCCGGCAAAACCGATCTGGCCGCGGCCGACTGGGCGCACCGCCACGGCCAGCCCAGCGGCCGCTTCACCGACACGCTGGCCGGCGCGGAGTGGTGGTTCCTGCCCCTGCTGGATGGCGACGAGCGCGCCATCGGCGTGGCCGGCATGCGCTTCCCGCGCAGTGCGCCGCGCTTGACCCCGGAACAGCGCCAGCTGGCCGAAGCGATGGTGGATGACATCGCGCAGGCCGCGCTGCGCACGCGGCTGGTGGCCGATCTGGAAAGGGCCCACGTGAGCAACGAAACCGAGCGGCTGCGGTCGGCACTGCTTTCATCGGTCTCGCACGACCTGCGCTCGCCGCTGGCGGCGATGATCGGCTCGGCCGACAGCCTGTCCAATTATGCCGAGGCGATGGATGCCAGCGACCGCCGCGCACTGCTGGATACCATCCTGGTGGAAGGCGAGCGGCTGGACCGCTACATCCAGAACCTGCTGGACATGACCCGGCTGGGCCACGAAGGACTGAAGATCAACCGCGACTGGATCGGCGTGGACGAGCTGGTGGGCTCGGCCGCGCGCCGCCTGCAGCGCTACCAGCCCGACGTACGCCTGCAGCTGGATATTCCCAGCACGCTGGGGCCGATCTGGGTGCATCCGGCGCTGGTGGAACAGGCGGTGTTCAACGTGATGGAGAATGCAGCGAAATTCTCCCCGCCCGGCGCGGCGGTGGAAGTACAGGCGCGGCTGGTGGACGGCGAGCTGCGCATCGATGTGCTCGACGCCGGCCCCGGCATTCCCGATGACGAACGCGCGCGCATCTTCGACATGTTCTACAGCGTGGAGCGCGGCGACCGCGGCCGGCATGGCACCGGGCTGGGCCTGACCATCACCCAGGGCATGGTCGGCGCGCACGGCGGCAGCGTGCAGGCGCTGCCGGGCCGCGACGGACGCGGTACCCTGATCCGCATCACGCTCCCCCTGCTGCAACCCCACCCTGCCGATGACCCCGACGATTCCTGACCCTTCCCATGGCGTGCCACCGGCGCGCGTGCTGGTGATCGACGATGAAGCGCAGATCCGCCGCTTCCTCGACATCAGCCTGCGCGCGCAGGGTTACCGGGTGCTGCAGGCCGCGACCGGGCAGGCGGGACTGGAACTGCTGGTGGGCGAAGGCGCCGAGCTGGTCATACTGGACATCGGCCTGCCGGACATGGAAGGCCACCAGGTGCTGGCCGAGCTGCGCCAGTGGAGCCAGGTGCCGGTGATCATGCTCACCGTGCGCGCCAGCGAAACCGAGAAGGTGCTGGCACTGGACAACGGCGCCAACGACTACGTGACCAAGCCGTTCGGCACCCAGGAGCTGATGGCGCGGGTGCGTGCGCTGCTGCGCACGCGCACGGTATCGGCCGATGGGGTGTTGCCGCATTTCGATGATGGCCACCTGCATATCGACCTGGTGCGCCGCGAAGTGCACCTGGACGGCGCGCCGGTGGCGCTGACCCGCAAGGAGTACGCGTTGCTGTCGCTGCTGCTGCGCAACGCCGGCCGGGTAGTGACCCAGCCGCAGATCCTGGCCGAGATCTGGGGGCCGACCCACCAGCACGACACGCACTACCTGCGCATCCTGGTGGGCAAGCTGCGCCACAAGCTGGGTGATTCAGCGCTGGACTCGCGTTACCTGTTCACCGAACCGGGCGTGGGTTTGCGGTTCAAAGGGTAGCCGGGGTGCGCGTTGTATCGACCAACGGTCGATACCTACCGGCGATGTCGGCGTTGGCTGCCGACCTGCAGGGGATATCGGCGTTGGCTGCCGACCTGCAGGGTAGGTACCGACCGTTGGTCGGTACGCTTTTCTAGAAGCCCAGTTCCACGCCCGGCAGCAGCGGCTGCAGCTGCTCGCGGAACAGGGTCTTGATGCGCTCCAGCGCAGCCTCGTCGTTGCCTTCGAAACGCAGCACCAGCACCGGGGTGGTATTGGAGGCGCGCAGCAGGCCCCAGCCATCCGGGAAGTCCGCCCGCAGGCCATCGATGGTAGACAGGCGCGCGCCGGCGAACGGCGAATCCTCCACCTGCGCGGCCGACACGAACATCGACACCAGCGCGTGCGGGGTACCCGATTCCACCGGCACCTTCAGCTCCGGCGTGGATACGCTGTCGGGCAGCTCATCAAGCACTTCCGACGGGGTTTCTTCGCGCTGGGCCAGGATTTCCAGTAGGCGCGAGGCGGCATACAACCCATCGTCGAAGCCGAACCAGCGCTCCTTGAAGAAGAAGTGACCGCTCATCTCACCGGCCAGCTCGGCATCGGTTTCGCGCATCTTGGCCTTGATCAGCGAATGCCCGGTCTTCCACATCATCGGGCTGCCGCCGTTGCGCAGCACGTAATCGGACAGCTTGCCGCTGCACTTCACGTCGTAGATCACCAGCGCGCCGGGATTGCGCTGCAGCACATCGGCCGCGAACAGCATCAGCAGGCGGTCGGCGTAGATGATCCTGCCTTCGCGGGTAACCACGCCCAAACGGTCGCCGTCGCCATCGAAGGCCAGGCCGATATCCGCATCGAAGCGCTTCACGGTCTGGATGAGGTCTTCCAGGTTGTCCGGGTCGCTCGGGTCGGGGTGGTGGTTGGGGAAGGTGCCATCCACATCGCAGTACAGCGGAATGACTTCGGCGCCAATGGCTTCCAGCAGCGGCTGGGCCAGTTCGCCGGCCACGCCGTTGCCGGCATCGGCCACCACCTTGATCGGGCGGTCCAGCTGCACGTCATCGGCAATGCGCTGGATGTAATCGGCGTTGACGTCGCGCTGCTGCAGGCTGCCCGGTTCGGCGGCCACGTGCAGCTGGCCATCGCGGATGCGCTGGTACAGCTCGGTGATGGCATCGCCGGAGAGGGTCTCGCCGCCGACCACGATCTTGAAGCCGTTGTAGTCAGGCGGGTTGTGGCTGCCGGTGACGGCAACGCAGCTGCCGGCGCGCAGGTGGTAGCTGGCGAAGTACACCACCGGGGTGGGCGCCAGGCCGATGTCGGTGACATCGCAGCCGGCGCGGCGCAGGCCTTCGATCAGGCTGGCGCTCAGTTCCGGGCCGGACAGGCGGCCATCACGGCCCACCACGATGTCGCGCAGCCCCTGCACCTGCAGCACCGAGCCGATGGCCTGGCCGATCAGCACCGCCACCTGCGGGGTGAGCTCGCGACCGATCACGCCGCGGATGTCATAGGCGCGGAAGATGCCTTCCGGCACTTCATGGCCCGGGCCGGTGGGCAGCGGCGGCGGTGCCACGCCCGAACCGGCGGCCGGGGCCGGCTCCAGCAGCGGCTCCTGTACCAGGCTTTCGCGCAGGGTCGGGCCGTGGTCGGCCTCGCTGGCGGCGGCACGGCGGCGCGGCAGGGGCACGCGGCCCTTGCCGAACTGCAGCATGCCGGCGATGGCCAGCAGCAGCAGCGCGACGATGATGGACGGAATCGCGCCCAGGCCCAGCGGACCCGGTTCGATGTCAGGCACGGCGGCCGCCAGGCGCAGGCCGGTCTTGCCGATCGGACGGGCCAGGCCTTCCGCCGCCTGGGACAGGCTGCTGTCGCCCTGCTCAATGATGTTGTGGGTGCCCTGGCGCAGCGCCAGGTAGCCAGCGGATGGCACGCGCACCTGGTCGAAGGTGCCGGTCAGGCGCAGCAACGGCTGGCGTACATAGATCACGGCCGGGCCCGTGGTGCCCAGCTGCACCGGCACGGCAAGGCCCAGGCGCTGGCCACCGGCGTCGCGCACCACGCGCGCCACCACGGTATCGCCGGCGATGGCGGACTCCAGCAGGCCCAGGCGGGCGTACCCGAAGGCCTTCGGATCGGCATAGGCCTGGTCCAGGTCGGCGGTGAGCACCTGCACGTCTTCGGTGCCCGGCCAGCCTTCACGCACGGCCAGTGCGGTCGCATCGGCATCGCCGGCGGCCAGCGCGGTACTGACCCGTTCGCTTTTCACCAGGGTGCCCAGCTGGCTGCTCTGCCCTTTGAGTGCGGCGTCCACGCCCTGCACGATCTGGTCGCGGGACTGTTCCAGCGCCTGCCCTACCGAGGCCTGCCGCCATTGCCGCACCCCGCTCCAGGCAAACCACAGCGCCAGCAGGGTCAGCAACCCCACCAGCAACAGCCCGTTACGCTTGCTTGTCAATCGCGGCTGTCCTTCCGCCGTTGCCTTGCTCATTGATGTTCCCCCTGTCAGCGCACCCCGGTATGGCCGAATCCACCCGTTCCCCTGGCGCTGTCGGTGAAAGTATCCACTACCTGCAGGCCGACGCGTGCAATCGGCAGCACAACCAACTGTGCAATACGGTCACCGGGTTGCAGCGTGAAGGCCTCGCGGCCGCGGTTCCAGGCGCTGATCAGCAGCGGGCCCTGGTAATCGGCGTCGATCAGGCCGGTGCCGTTGCCCAGCACGATGCCGTGGCGATGGCCCAGCCCGGAGCGCGGCAGCACTACCGCGCACAGGTTCGGATCTTCGATGTGGATGGCGATGCCGCTGGGAATCAGCGCCGTATCCCCCGGCTGCAGGGTGAGCTCGGTTTCCAGCGCGGCGCGCAGGTCCATGCCGGCGCTGGCTTCGGTGGCGTAGGCCGGCAGCGGCCAGGTATCACCGAAGCGGGGATCGAGCAGCTTCACCTGCAACGCGTGCAGGGACGGGGCTTGGGTCATGCGTGCAACCTCTGGGCAATCAGGGACAACAGTTGTTCGGCCAGCAGCGCCTTGGTGGTACCGGGGAACACCTGCTCCCCGCCCTGCCAATAGGCGGTGGCTGCATTTTCGTCGCTTTCGAAGCCGCCGTTTGTGATGCCCACCTGATTGGCGATCACCAGATCCAGCCGCTTGTCGACCAGCTTGCCGCGCGCGTACTTCTCCACATCGTGGGTTTCGGCGGCAAAGCCGACCACCAGCTTGAGCGCGTTGGTCTGCTGGGCCACCTCGGCCAGGATGTCCTGGGTGCGCACCAGCTCCAGCGTGAGGGTCTGGGTGCCGGCGGTCTTCTTCAGCTTCTGCGGGGCCACCTGGCGGGGGGTGTAATCGGAGACGGCGGCGGCGCCTATATAGATGTCGGCCGGCAGCGCATCCAGCACGGCGCTGCGCATCTGCGCGGCCGAGCGCACGTCCACCCGCTGCACCCCGGCCGGGGTGGCCAGGTGCACCGGCCCACTGACCAGCACCACCTGCGCGCCCTGGCGCACGGCGGCGGCGGCCAGCGCGTAGCCCATCTTGCCGCTGCTGCGGTTGCCCACGTAGCGCACCGGGTCCAGGTCTTCATAGGTGGGGCCGGCACTGATCACTACGCGCAGGCCTTTCAGTTCCTGGGGGGATTCGGGCGCATCGGCTGGGCCCTGCAGGGCGGCCAGCGCGGCCACGATGGCGTGTGGTTCGGTCAGCCGGCCGGGACCGGATTCGCCTTCGGCCAGCGGGCCGTCTTCCGGGCCGACCACCTGCGCGCCGCGTTCGCGCAGCAGGCTGATGTTGGCCTGGGTGGCCGGGTGCAGCCACATGCGGTGGTTCATCGCCGGGCACACGGTAAGCGGCGCGGTGGTGGCCAGGCACAGGGTGGTGACCAGGTCATCGGCATGGCCGTTGGCCAGCCGGGCCAGCAGATCGGCCGTGGCCGGGGCGACGATGACGCGGTCAGCCCAGCGGGCCAGCTCGATATGGCCCATGGCCTGTTCGGCCGCGCTGTCCCACAGGGTGGTGCGGGTGGGCTGGCCGGACAGGGCCTGGAAGCTCAGCGGGGTAACGAACTGCTGGGCCCCGGCAGTCATGGCGACCTGCACCTGGGCCCCGGCGTCGCGCAGGCGGCGCACCAGTTCCAGCGACTTGTAGGCCGCGATGCCGCCACCCACGCACAACAACAGCTTCTGGCCTGCCAGCGGGCGCGCCTGCGCCGGGGAAGCCTGGGGGGAGTCAGCCACCTGCGAATATCCTGTCGAACCGAGGCGATTAGCTTACCCGATGGGCTGTGCGGGGCTGATGCCCCAGGGGCATAAGGAGTGGGTTTTTGGTCATGAAGGCTTGGCGGGTGCCTCTCGTGGGGCGGCCTGCCCTTGCGGTATGCGAACATCCTGCGCTTGCGACCTACCGGCGGACGGGGAATTACTCCGGCAGGTCAGCTCTGAAGCGTGACAAGGGAAAATCACGATGCCTGTTGAAGAAATTGCAGGAAGCCTGCTCGGCGGCATTGGCAGGTTCATTGCCTGGATGTTCGTTGACCTGCTGTTCCATACCGTCATATTGGGCACCGGCTATATGGTCCTGAGCGTGCTGGCGCCGAATAAGGAGCGTTCGGAGAATGCCTGTGCTGCTGCCGGCCTGATCACCTGGGCTCTGATTGCGCTGACCGTGTTCGGAATCTATCGCGCCACACTGGCATAGCCGTCCAGGCAAGTTGACAACTTGTCCAGTGCATCGCGCGTTGCGGTTGTTAGCATTGAATGCAGTAGATCAAGGATCGTGAACTGCCTGTGGCCACCTCGTCTTCCCCTGTTGTATTGGACATCCCCCTCACCTGCGAGGACGCGTTTGCGGAGATCGAACGACGCGTTCGCGACGGCGTGCATCCCGACCGCATCCGGTTGGGCCATAACGAGCGCGCCCTGTATTGGGTGTGCAACAGCAGCCTGCTTCACCATGACGGTCCGGACGAGGCCACGATTGTCCGGCGCGTCGAGGCGCACCTGGCGCTGATCTCCCTGCTGCTGGCCAAGGGTGCGGATCCCAACAAGGCAGCCGGACGTGGCGCCACACCCCTCTCGACCACCTGCCGGGACTTCATCTTCAGCCCGGCCGCGTGGGCGGTGGAGAAACTGCGCCGGCTCCTCGCCGCCGGGGCGAACCCTCGCCTGACCAAGGATTCGCCGATCTGCACCGTGCTTGGCCTGCGCGACATGCGCGGCGAAGTGTGGAACCCGGCGTTTGATGCGGATGCAGATCCGGCGGAGATGGGCTACATCTTCGAGGCCATTGACGCGCTGCTGCAGGCCGGCGCCAGCATTGAAGCCATGGACCACCGGCAGATGTATACACCGGTGTTGATCGGCGCGTACCTGGGCAGTGTGCCGCTGCTACGGTTCCTCGCAGAGCGCGGTGCCAACGTGCACGTGGTCAATCCCGCCGGTTCCACTGCGCTGATGTATGCGGCGGGCGACGTGGACGGACTGAGGGCCAGCCGCGGTGGCATCTCCACCACATGGCACCGGATGGGCGACCCGGTGGCCGTTGCCCGCCTGTTGATCGAATGGGGCCTGGATCCCGCCGCTGCCAACGAGCGCGGCCGCACGCCGCTTACGCTGGCGTTGAACGCCGGCAATGTTGACGTGGCGGCGGTGGTGGCAGAAGCCCTCGCGGGACACGGCAAACTTCTGAAAGCGGATGTGCGCCGGTTCAAAGGTACGGAGTTGGAGGCGCAGGTGGCAGCACTGGCCACCAGCGGCCGCACGAGCAAGCCGCCCAGGACGCAGACGAAGCCGGCGGGTGCCGCGCAGGCCGCTTCATGGGACCGCGCACGCCAGGCGATGAACCACCCTGATGCATGGCAACGCCCTGCGTGGTTCTGCGCCTATAACAGAGCATTGTTCGAACACCTGGCCAGCGGCAGTCACCCGGCCATTCCGGTAAACCTGCTGTACGCCGATTACACCGACGCGCTACGCACGCTGCACCTGTCAAAGACCAAGGACTGGATCAGCCGCAGCGGGGTGGTGACGGTGAAGCCGGACATCGTGACCTGGGACAGTCTGCGTATCAGCTATTCGCAGCTTGATGGAGATGACCTGGTCTGCCGAGAGGAGATCGTCATGCCGATGTCGCCGGAGCAGCAGCCTGGCATCGAGGCCGTAGCGCAAGCGGTGGGGGGAATGACTTCCCGCTATTTCAAGATGCCAGCCTGATCCTTCCAGCGTGCGGGAAGGTTTGGTCGCAGCCGAAGCTCTGCTCAAACAGCAGGCTGCTTCGTGCCTTGTCGTTGACTACCCGCGAAACGATGCCGGTCCCGACAGCCTGCAACTTTGATCCATAGATTCTTCCGAAACTGGGACGAGCTCTTCAACTTGAGGTGTCACCCGACCATAGAATTCGCGCCATACGGATTCAGCAAAGAATTGATGCAAGGGGCTGCAGATGCAATCAGCGAAGACCAAATGGCTTGCATATACAGTGCTCGTCGGCCTGATACCGATCTGCTCCAGGCTACTCGT
>NZ_JAGXKC010000460.1:0-263 GCF_019091045.1 Stenotrophomonas sp. GbtcB23
AAGCGTCCTGCCGCTTGTGAAAGTCAAATTAACTGATTCACGCACCGGAAATTGTTCAACCTTCGCAACTCTTCGAAAAGAGCAGGATCAAGGGTTGACCTATAACCCGAACGAATCGCTGTCCATTCCCAGCCGTCCCAGCGCGTGCCTCGCAAGCTATCCCGCTTCCTCCGGAAATCCAAGCCTTTTTTCTGCCAAACAAAATCAAGGGTCATTCACGGTAAACACGAGAACTCGATCAGTGTCGCCGTAGTGGCGCGCCG
>NZ_JAGXKC010000461.1:0-263 GCF_019091045.1 Stenotrophomonas sp. GbtcB23
GATCGACGACCTCTTCCGCATCGTCGAAGGCCTGAAGCGGCAGGGCAAGGCGATCCTCTTCATCAGCCACAAGTTTGATGAAGTCTACGAAATTGCGGAAAACTTCGTCGTCTTCCGCGACGGCCGCGCCGTCGGCCAGGGCAAGCTCAAGGAAACGCCGCAGGACGAGATCGTCCGCCTGATGGTCGGCCGCGACGTCAAGGACGTCTTCCCCAAGGTGAAGGTCGAGATTGGCGGCCCGGTGCTCGCCGTTGAAGGCAACA
>NZ_JAGXKC010000462.1:0-262 GCF_019091045.1 Stenotrophomonas sp. GbtcB23
TGCCCCGCCCCGAGCCGATCGGTGCGGCCAGCGGCATCACCGCCACGCAGCCGATCCCTTCCAGCCGCTTCGCCAGGATCGGGTCATCGGAGGTGTAGACCATCACCTCGAAGCCGTCCTTGTCCAGCGTTTCGGCGGCCTTGTGGGTCTGCACCACGTCCGGGTACAGCGTCTTCTGGTCGCCCAGCACTTCCAGCTTGGTCAGGTTGTGGCCATCGTGCAGTTCGCGCGCCAGCCGGCAGGTACGCACCGCGTCTTCGGC
>NZ_JAGXKC010000463.1:0-262 GCF_019091045.1 Stenotrophomonas sp. GbtcB23
ATGAGATGGCGCACCTTTGGCAGCACCATTTCGGCAAGCCGTCGCGCGCCGGCTACCACAACAAGGAATGGGCAGCGAAGATGCACGAGATCGGTTTGCACCCTTCGGATACCGGCCAGCCAGGCGGGAAGGAAACCGGCCAATCTTGCTGCCACTACATTGTCCCGGACGGCCGCTATGCCCGCGTCTTCGCCGTGCTGGCGGGGCGGCCCGGCTAATCCCCCCCTTGAGTCGTGCCTTGGGGCGATGCCGGCGCCCCGGG
>NZ_JAGXKC010000464.1:0-262 GCF_019091045.1 Stenotrophomonas sp. GbtcB23
GCGCGGCGCCCCAGCCAGGCGGTGGCCCCGCCGGAGCCTAGTCTTGGAGGTAGTCCGGGCGGTGCACCCCCCCTGACAGAGAGGTGGCACCGCCTGAGCTCAGTCCTCGAGCTAGACTGGGCGGTGCAACCTCCCCTGACAAGAGGTGGCACCGCTTGGGCTCGGTCTCCGAGCACTGGCTGAGCGGTGCAACCGCCTCAGTTAGGAGGGTGCACCTCCCTGGGTCACAGGACGGGCTGGCTAGGGGTGCGTGCTGGACTTC
>NZ_JAGXKC010000465.1:0-261 GCF_019091045.1 Stenotrophomonas sp. GbtcB23
GTTCAACAGGAAGAGCCAGACAGTGCGGCTACCGGAACGGGGCGGCGTCAACGGTGAGGCCGACTTGGTGCTGAGATCTGCATTGGTCATGATACTGAGTTCTCCTCCTCATAAGTGCCGGCTTCGCCGCATCGGCGCGTCCGGTGAGAATATCCGTCGGCCGGGCATGCACTTCGAGTGCTGCAGGGCCTTTGCTGATTGTCTGGCGTCTCGGAAATACGCGATGCACTCGATCTCCACATAAAAAGCCGGCATTGCATC
>NZ_JAGXKC010000466.1:0-261 GCF_019091045.1 Stenotrophomonas sp. GbtcB23
GGCCTGCACGGGCGCTACCGCCTTGTCGTCGCCCTTGCAGGCCGCGAGTGGAAGCAGCAGCGCGGCCAGCAGGGAGCCGGTGCGGCGGGTGACGTGGTAGTGGGTCATGGTGCTCATCCTTGCCAGTGGGCTCAACGCAGGAGGTACTGGTGGATCAGGTTTTCGTAACGTTCCTGCTTGCCGCTGATCTGCTTCGGCCCGCCCCCCTTCGCGCCCAGTGCCGCCAGCTCGGTGAGGCTGAGCGCGCCGCGCTCGAAGTCC
>NZ_JAGXKC010000467.1:0-260 GCF_019091045.1 Stenotrophomonas sp. GbtcB23
GCCCCGGCTCACCCAGCGCTTCCAGCCGCCAGGTCTTTCCATCGCGCTCGAATTCCAGCGCACCCGAAGTCGGCATCTCGGTGGTGAGGCCGGTGTTGTCCACGATCGGCAGGGTCTTGCCGGCCGGGTGCGGAACAAACCGCGCGCTGATGCGCCAGTCCGGTCCACCCGGCCAGTAGTTCAGGCCAGTGAAGCCGGTGCGCGAATAGGCGTCGGCATGCTTGACCCGCTGCGCGTAGCGCTCACCACGGTGGATCAGG
>NZ_JAGXKC010000468.1:0-260 GCF_019091045.1 Stenotrophomonas sp. GbtcB23
CCATTGCGTTGGGCTGGCACCCGGCCGTGCCCCCCCGGTTGTCGCCGGCCAGCCCCGCGGGGCGGGCACGGGGCCTGCCCGCTCGGCAGCCCGGCCAGGCGCCTGACGCCGGCCCCGCGATGATGATGCGCGCCGCCGATGCATCGGCCGGTGCCGAGCTCCCGGTGGAAGGCACCCTGCCTTCGCTGGTCGGTGCCACCGGCTGGCTCAACTGCCCGCCGCTGTCCGCCGTAGGCCTGCGCGGCAAGGTGGTGCTGGTC
>NZ_JAGXKC010000469.1:0-260 GCF_019091045.1 Stenotrophomonas sp. GbtcB23
CTCGTCGGCCGCCTTGGTGAAACTCGAATGGCGCGCGGCCACCTCGTAGGTTTTGATTGCGTTGAGTGGCGGCAGCCTCCTGGCCATAGTTTCCCTCCCTTTGAGAAATTCTCCCAGCAGCTTTCGGAAAAGCTCTATGCTACATTCACAAAAACCTATCACCTTGGGATAAAATCTCAAGGCATGCTGTCATCATGATGACCAGAATGAAGTTGATCGGCTCAGACAGATCGCCCTATGTCAGGAAAGTCCTGATTGCG
>NZ_JAGXKC010000047.1:0-21918 GCF_019091045.1 Stenotrophomonas sp. GbtcB23
ACCGCCTGCGCTCCACGAAGCGCAGGTGGCCTGAACGCCCCTTGAGAGTGTCCAGAAAAACTTGACCACCACAGGTTTACGGCGTGTCCCGTAAAGGACTGCCCGACTGCCTCCCAGCCCTTAGGACTGGAAACGCTGCCGTTGCCGTTGCCGTTGCCGTTGCTCTAAGAAAGCCCGTCCAGCGCAGCGCGCAACCCAGCCACGATGTTGGCATCCGTCTGCGTCCAGTCGTTGTCCAGCCCACGCAGGTCGGCATTGCGATAACGCATGCCCGAGACGCGGACCGCCTTTGCAGAGGCGTGCAGTTCACGGCATCCGGTAGCCGTGGCGATGCCCGCGACATTGCCCGGACCAATACCCGCTCCGGCCATTACGGAAAGGCGATTACCTGCCTGGGCGACCAGCCTGGCCAGCATGTCGCTACCCGCTTCCGCGCTGGCCTGGCCACCGGAACTCAGCACCCGCTGGCAGCCCAGCGCGATCACCTGCTCCAACGCGGTCGGCAGGTCGCGCGCAGCGTCGAATGCCCGGTGGAAGGTGACGCCCAGCGGGCCGGCGGCCGCGACCAGTTCGCGGCACAGCGCGGTGTCGATGTTGCCGTCGGCATCCAGGGCGCCGATCACCACCCCGTCGCACCCCAGCTGCCGGCACTGTGCGATATCGCGCAGCATGATGTCCGTTTCGAGGGCGTCGTAACGGAAGTCGCCCGGGCGCGGGCGGATCAGCACGAACAGCGGAATCCGTAGCTGGTCCCTCGCCACCGCGATGCTGCCGTGGGACGGCGTGGTGCCGCCCTCGGCCAGGTTGTCGAACAGCTCGATGCGGTCGGCACCGCCCTGCTGCGCCGCCAGGGCCGATGCAACGGAGTTCGAGGCGATCTCGAGGGTGCGCCGCTGCATGCTCAGGTCTGTTCGCTGGTGTATACCGAGGCCGAATCGCGCAGGTCGTCCTGGCGGTCCTTGTCGCATACCGCGTAGACGAAACCGCGATGCAGCGCGTACGCGCCGACCTCGCCATTGCGGTCCATGGCCAGGAAACAGACCTGCAGCGTCCTGCTGGCTTCGGGGCGCTTGCGTACCACCCGTGCGATCGCTTCGCGACAGGCTTCTGCCGGAGAGCGGCCCTGGCGCATCAGTTCCACCACCAGGAACGAGGCCGCGTTGCGGATCATTTCCTCGCCTACGCCCGACGCGGTGGCCGCGCCTACCTCGTTATCCACGTACAGGCCGGCACCGATGATCGGGCTGTCACCCACCCGACCATGCAGCTTCCACGCCATGCCGCTGGTGGTGCAGGCGCCGGCCAGCTGGCCCTGTGTGTCCATGGCGAGGATGCCAAGCGTGTCGTGGTTGCTGCTGTCGCCTGGCCGCGTACGCCGTTCGGCGTTGATCTCGGGGGTGTACTGCGCGGTCTTCAACCACTCCCGCCAGGCTTTTTCCGCGGCCGGAGTGAGCAGCTTTTCGCGCTTGAAGCCCTGCTGCACCGCGAACTGCTGGGCACCCTCGCCTACCAGCATCACGTGCGGGGTCTGTTCCATCACTTTGCGGGCCACCGATACCGGGTGCAGGATCTCGCTCAGCGCCGCCACCGAACCACAGCGGCCGTCGCCGGACATGATGCTGGCATCCAGGCTCAGCACCCCGTCGCGGTCCGGGTTGCCGCAGCGCCCCACGGTCGGATTGCACAGTTCGCTTTCCGCCCAGCGCGCTCCGGTTTCCACCGCATCCAACGCACTGCCGCCGGTGGACAACACCTTCCACGCGGCCTGGTTGGCGCCTACGCCGAAATCCCAGGTGGACACCACCCGCGCGCGCCCGCTGGCCTGGGCCTGCACGCGCGGAAACGCCATCACGCCTGCGGCCAATGCACCGGCCTGTAGGAACTGTCTACGATCTGTCACTGGTTGCTCTCCCAACGCCGTGAACCAGCCCGGGAGGGCCGGGAAAATGCTTATGCGGCCGCGCAGCGATGTTCGGCGTGCCATACGGCCGCGCCCACCACGCCCAGCTCGCCATGTTCGACCCGCCACACCGGCACCTGCTCCAGCACCCGGCGCATCACGCCCTTGGCCAGGAAACGGGTGCGGAAGTGGCCATCGTCGAGGAAACGGGCCACGTGGCTGGAGATGCCGCCGGCCAGGTACACCGAGCGCGCCCCGAAGGTCACCGCCAGGTCCCCGGCCAGGCTGCCCAGCCAACCGCAGAACACCTCCATCGTCTCTACCGCCAGCGCGTCGTCGCCCGCATGCGCGGCGGCAATCAAGGCTTCCGGCGTGGTCCACTGCGGTTCCACCCCACGAATGCCGCACAGGCAGGGATACAGGTTCATCAGGCCGCTGCCGGACAGGATGCGTTCGTTGTCCACGTGGTCCCAGCGCCCCAGCATCTGCTGCAGCACCTGCAGTTCCAGTGCGGTACCGGCGCCGAGCGCGGCATGGCCGGCTTCGCTGGCCAGCACCACGCGTGCACCGGCCTCGAAGCGCAGTGCGCCGCCCAGCCCCGTGCCCGGGCCCAGCACCAGGGCGGGCCAGCGGTTGCCATCGGCCGGCTCGCCGTTCAACGCCACCAGGGTGTCCGCTTCCACGTGCGGAATCGCATAGGCGACGGCTTCGAAATCATTGATGAGTTCCAGCGTGGCGAGCCCTGCGTCCCGACGCGTGTCCGCCACCGAGACCGGCCACGGCAGGTTGGTGTTGACCAGGTGGTCGCCTTCCAGCAACCCGGCAATGGCGACCACGGCGCTGGCCGGCGCCAGGTGCTGCGAGGCGCGGAACGCGGCGAGGATGGCCGCCAGGCTGGGGAACTCGGCGCAGGCAAAACGACGCAGGTTGCGGATGCGGGGCGCCTCGCCGGGCACCACGTCGGCCAGGGCGAGGCGTGCGTAGGTACCTCCGACATCGGCGACGATCAACGTGTCGCCTTGGGAACCCGCGCGCGGGTGGACCGGATGCGCGTCCGGGAACGGTATTGCAACGCTCACGCGCAGGCCTTGGGTGGATTCGATGTCATTGCCGGGATTTTCGGTGATCGTGTTGGCTTTGCAAAGCCGGGGTTTGCCGTACCTGGGCGTATTGCGGTGTGCGCCCTGGACCGTTACGGGTTGGCTACCTGCAGGCGGTAGGTGGTACTGGCCGTTGCCGTGGGGCCGTCAGCGTGGACCGCGCGGACGTCCACTTTGTGGGCGCCAGCGGCCAGATCCGTCGGCAGCGCGCCGCGCCAGAGGTGCGGCGAGGGCGTGGCTTCGGGCGAGCGGTCGAAACCGCGCAGGCGTTCGGCGGTGTCGTCGGCGACGTTCTCGACCACCAGGCGGGGGTCCGGCTGCTCCACCCGCTTCATGCTCTGCCACGCGCCATCGTCGACGCGATACTCCACGAGCGTGTCGGCCTGGCCCATGAACACGTTGGCGTACACGCCCCAGGCCGGGTAGGCGCCCTTGCGCAGCACCTTGGGCGCGTGCAGGGCGATCTGGTAATCATCCGGCGCGCGCGCCACGTAATAGCGCAGGCCGTACTCGCCACCCGGCTTCACCGAGAGCACTGCGTACCCGTTCGGGGTGCCGTCGCTCATGGTGGCATCTGGAATGCCGCTGCTGTCTTTCACGCCTGACCAGAACGCACCGCAGGCCGCGCCCACGTTGTACTCATGCAGCGGCTTGCTGCCCTGCCAGCCTTCGGCCGCACCGTGGTAGTAGTGCTGCTGGGTGTGGCTGTGCCCACTGAGGACCAGCACGTTCGGGAAATCCTTGAGCAGGGCGAACAGGCGCGCGCGGTCGGCGTGGCGGAAGGTCTCGCGGCCCGGCGCGGCATCGAACAGCGGAATGTGCATGCCCAGCACCAGCAGGCGGTCACGCGGCACGCTCTTGAGGTAGTTGGCCAGGAAGGTGAACTGGTCCGGGCGCAGGCCGCCGACGTACTTCGGCTTCGCCGTCGGGTCATACACCACGTCATCCAGGAACACGAAGCTGGCGCCGCCCTCCTCCACCGCGTAGGTGTCCGGGCCATAGACCGCGCGCCAGCTGTCCAGCGAATGGCGGTCATCGCCGGCATCCATGTCCAGGTCGTGGTTGCCCGGCACATGGAACCACGGCACCTGCAGCTGTGCGGTGGCCTTGTTGATCTGCGGGTACAGCGACAGATCGTCGTTGACGATGTCGCCCAGCGTGGTGCCCAGCCGCGCCGGATGCTTGCCGATGATCGGTTCGACGATGGCGCGATGGTAATAGCCCACGTCCTGGCGGCTGGCGGTCTGCGAATCGGTGAACACCAGCATCTCGAAGCCGGCGCGTGCGGCGTCGGCGTCCTTGACCGGCTCCAGCGCGAAATCCCAGTTGCGCACATTGCCGCCGGTGGCAGCGATGCCGTCGTACTTCAGCCGCGGCGACCCCTGCGGGGCGTAGTGCCGCCAGTAGCTGGGCATGCCGTTGGCGGCGGCCGGGAAGCGGAATTCGTCGGGCTTGATCACGAACACGGTCTGGCCATCGCGCACCGGCAGGCTGTAGCTGCCGTCGGCGGCGGTGCGCACGATCTGCTCACCATTGGAGACCTGCACCCCTGCCAGCGCCGGGTCGGTCGGACCCCGACCGGGCTTGCCGTCGCGCTCCTGGTAGACCTTGCCGGTCACGGTGGCCTCGCTGGCCCAGGCAGGTGCGGACATCAACAGCAGGCAGGCCAGCCAGGCAGCAGTGCGGGTCATCGAGGCGTTCCGTTGGAGGTGGGCGATTGTAAAGCCGCACATCATCCCCTGTGGCCCGTTTCAACGACGTTAAATGGGATGCCGCCTGCTCATCCGGCGTGGCGGGCCACCAGCACGCCAACCGCATCCTGCAGCGACAGCCCACGGGCGCGCAGCAGCACGGTGAGGTGGAACAGCAGGTCCGCCGATTCGCCAAGCAATGCGCCGTCGTCCTGCACCACACCGGCAAGCGCGACTTCCACGCCCTCTTCGCCCACCTTCTGCGCGATCCGGCGCAGACCCTGCTCGAACAGGGTGGTGGTGTAGCTGTTGGCCGGGCGCTGCTGTTCGCGTTCGCGCACCAGCGCGTCGAGGCGACCGAGGAAATTGCCGGGCGCCTGGGCGAAGCAGCTTTCGCTGCCGGTATGGCAGGTCGGGCCAGCCGGGCGCGCGCTCACCAGCAGGGTGTCGCGGTCGCAGTCCACGCGCACGGCCACCACCGCCAGCACGTTGCCGGACGATTCCCCCTTGGTCCACAGCCGCTGCTTGCTGCGGCTATAGAAGGTCATGTGCCCGGTTTCCAGGGTCAGCGCCAGCGATTCGGCGTTGGCGTAGCCCAGCATCAGCACCGCGAGCGTGTCGGCGTCCTGCACCACCACCGGCAACAGCCCATCGCCCTTGGCCCAGTCCAGCTGTTCCAGCGAATCACGGGAGGGCAATACTTCAATAGACATCACGAACCTCGATCTGCTGCTCGCGCAGGAACTGCTTGAGCGCGGGAATGGCAATGGCGCCACTGTGGAACACGCTGGCGGCCAGGGCGCCGTCAACATCGGCCTGGTCGAACACATCGGCGAAGTGCTGCATGTCGCCGGCACCGCCGGAGGCGATCAGCGGCACGCTGCACAGCGCCCGCGCCTGGCGTAGCTGGGCCACGTCGTAGCCGCGGCGCACGCCGTCGCTGTCCATGCAGTTGAGCACGATTTCGCCGGCGCCACGGCGCTGGGCTTCCACCAGCCAGTCCAGGGTTCGCACCGGCACCGCCTGGGTCTTGTCCGGGTCGCCGCTGAAGCGGCGCACGCGCCACTCGCCATCGGGCTCGCGCACCGAATCGATGCCGACCACCACGCACTGCACGCCGAAAGCATCGGCCAGCTCTTCGATCAGCGCGGGGCGGCCCAGCGCCGGCGAGTTGATCGAGATCTTGTCCGCGCCGGCATACAGCACGCGGCGGGCGGTCTCCACGTCGCTGATGCCACCCGCCACGCAGAATGGAATGTCGATCAGCCGCGCGATGCGCTCGATCCAGCCCACGTCCACCGCGCGCCCTTCCGGGCTGGCGCCGATGTCGTAGAACACCAGCTCGTCGGCGCCCTGGTCGCGGTAGCGCAGCGCCAGTTCGGCGATGTCGCCCATGTCCACGTGATCGCGGAAGCGCACGCCCTTGACCACGCGGCCATCGCGCACGTCCAGGCACGGAATCAGCCGGCGGCTCAACATGCCAGCGCCTCCTGCAGGGTCATGCGGCCTTCCAGCAGCGCCTTGCCGAGGATCGCCCCGCCGCAGCCGACGGCCTTTGCGTCGGCCACGTCTGCGCCACTGCGCACTCCGCCCGAGGCCTGCACCGCTACGCCAGGCAGCAGGTTGGAGAGATGACGGTAGAGGTCGATGTTGGGGCCGGACAGCATGCCGTCGCGGGCGATATCGGTGCACAGCAGGTGGCGCATGCCGGCCTGCGCGTAGCGCTGGGCCAGCACGTCCAGGGTCACGTCGGCAGTTTCGGTCCAGCCATGGACCGGCAGCAGCCAGCGGCCGTCGTCGGCCTGGCGCGCGTCCAGGGCGATGGTCAGGCGGTCGGCGCCGAACGCCTGCAGCCAGCCGATCACGGTCTCCGGCTCGCGTACCGACACCGAGCCCACCACCACGCGCGCCGCGCCGGCATCCAGCAGCCGCGCCACATCGTCGCGGCGACGGATGCCGCCACCGGTCTGCACCTTCAGGCCACTTTCGCTGGCAATTGCGCTGAGCAGCGGGGCCAGGGTGTAGCCGCCGGCGCGCGCGGCGTCCAGGTCGACCAGGTGCATCCAGCTCGCACCCGCTGCAGCGAACGCCTTCGCGCGCGGGAGCGGATCGTCGCCGTAGGTGGTCTGCTGGGCGTAGTCGCCCTGCAGCAGGCGCACCACGCGCCCCTCACGGATGTCCAACGCGGGATAGACGGTGAAACTCATGCGGGTTCGTTCTCGAGGAAGTTGCGCAGGATCCGCGCGCCGGTGGCGGCGGAACGCTCGGGGTGGAACTGCGCGCCACTGTGGCGGCCGCGCTGCACCACTGCCGCGAACAGGCCGCCGTGGTCGCAGGCGGCCACGGTGTGTTCGTTCAAGGGGGCGGCATAGCTGTGCACGAAGTAGGCGCTGGCGCGGTCGGCCACGCCGTCCATCAACGCCGCCTGGCGCAGCGGCAGCAGCCGGTTCCAGCCCATGTGCGGGACGCGGATGCCGGTGGCCGGGTGCAGGTGGCGGACCACGCCCGGCAGCAGGCCCAGGCATTCCACGTTGCCCTCTTCGGAGTGTTCAAACAGCAGCTGCATGCCCAGGCAGATGCCCAGCAGTGGGACCTGCAGCTCACGCAGCGGCTGCACCAGGCCCTGCGCATGCAGGCGTGCCATGCCGTGCGGCGCCGCGCCCACGCCGGGCAGGATCACCCGCGATGCGCCGCGCAGGCCCGCCGCATCGCGCACCAGTTGCACGCGTGCCCCCAGTCGCTCCAGTGCGTAGCGCACCGAGCCGAGATTGGCGCCGCCGGCATCGATGAGGGCAACGTCGGTCACAGCGCCCCCTTGGTGCTGGGCAGCGCCGTGCCCTGCCGCGGCAGCGCCTGGCGCAGTGCGCGGGCCAGCGCCTTGAAGCAGGCCTCCACTTTGTGGTGGTCGTTGTCGCCGCGCACGCTCAGGTGCAGGTTCAGGCCCGAGGCATCGCACAGCGAGCGGAAGAAGTGCGGCACCAGCTCGGTCGGCATGTCGCCTACGCGCTCGCGCTTGAACTCGCCTTCGAACACGAAGTACGGGCGGCCGCTGAAGTCCAGCGCAGCGCTGGCCAGGGTCTCGTCCATCGGCAGGGTGAAGCCGTAGCGGCCGATCCCGCGCTTGTCGCCCAGTGCTTCGCGCAGGGCCTGGCCCAGCGCCAGCCCGGTATCTTCGATGGTGTGGTGCTCGTCGATGTGCAGGTCGCCTTCAGCCTGCACGCTCAATGCAAAACCGCCGTGCTTGCCGATCTGCTCCAGCATGTGGTCGAAGAACGGTAGTCCGGTGTGCGTCTGCGGTTCGGCGGTGCGGTCCAGGTCGACCTCGACCCGGATGCGGGTTTCCTTGGTGTTGCGCTGCACGGTGGCGCGGCGTGGCGCATCGGCCAGTTCATGGGCGATGCCGTTCCAGTCCCACTCACCACCAAACTGTCCGGTGCGCAGCTGGAAGCCACGGATGTTCATGTTCTGCGCGAACTGGATGTCGGTCGGGCGGTCACCGACCATGGCCGAGCGCGCCCAGTCGATGCTGCGGTCCTGCAGGTACGGCAGCATCATGCCGATGCCGGGCTTGCGCGTGGGCGCGTTGTCGTGCGGCCAGGTGCCATCGATCAACACGTCACGGAACACGATGCCCTGGCTGGCGAAGATCTGCAGCATCAGGTCGTTCGGGCCGTCGAAGGACGCCTGCGGGTAGCCTTCGCTGCCCAGCCCGTCCTGGTTGCTGACGATCACGAACTGGTAGCCGGCATCGCGCAGCTTCAGCATCGCCGGGATCACATCGCGCACGAAGCGGATCTTTTCGTAGGCGTCGATCTGGAAATCGGCGGGCTCTTCGATCAGGGTGCCGTCGCGGTCGACGAACAGGATGGGGGTCATGCGGCGGCCCTCCGGGCGCTGAGTACCTGGAGCACGCGGTCGTTCTCCTCCGGGCTGCCAACGGTGATGCGCAGTGCATCGTGCAGTTGCGGCGCGGCGCGCTGGTCGCGCACCACCACGCCAGCGGCGAGCAGCGCGTCGAACGCGGCCTGGGCGTCATTGAAACGCACCAGCAGGTAGTTGCCCTGCGAGGGGTACACGCGGACCACGCCGGGGGCCTGCTGCAGGGCCGCCGCCAGGCGGCCACGCTCGGCCTTGATCTGGGCCACGCGCGATGCGGTGACCTCGAGCGCGGCCGGTTCCAGCGCGGCCAGGGCCAGTGCAGTGCATGGCGCGGGCACCGGGTACGGGGCCTGGCAACGGCGCAGCGTCTGGATCAACGCAGGGGTGGCGATCAGGCTGCCGATCCGGGCGGCGGCCAGGGCGTGGGCCTTGGACAGGGTGCGCAGCACCGCTACGTTGTCACGGTGCGCCAGCAGGCTGGTGGCCGATGCCTGCTCCGCGTACTCGCCGTAGGCCTCATCCACCACCACCAGTGCCCTGCCCTGCAGCGCCCGGGCAACGCGTTCGATGTCGTCCAGCGAGATCGTGCTGCCGGCCGGGTTCGACGGCGTGCACAGGAACACCAGCTTGGCATTGCCTGCCAGGGCGGCGGCGATGATGGCGTCGATATCCGCCTCCAACGCATCCCCGGCATCCCGCAGCGGCACTTCCAGCAGCGGTGCATTCTGCAGGCGCGCGCACACCGCATACATGCCGAACACCGGCGGGGTCACCAGCACGGCGTCGCGGCCGGGTTCGCACAGTGCGCGGACCAGCAGGTCGATGGCTTCATCGCTGCCACGGCCGATCAGCAGCTGCTCGGCGGAGCAGCCGTACAGCGCGGCCAGCCGCGCGCGCAGCGCTTCGGGTTGCGGTTCGGGGTAGCGGCGGGCGATGCCCTGCGCGTCGGCAGGATTGGCCCAGGCCGATTCATTGGCGTTGAGCCATACGTCACCCACCAGCGCGCTGCTGCGTGCCGAGGAATACCCGGCGAACGCGCGCAGGTCGCTGCGCACCAGGTCGAGCACGGTACCGTCGCTCATGCGGCCGTCTCCATGCGCAGTGCCACCGCGTTCTCGTGCGCGTCCAGCCCTTCGGCACGCGCCAGGACGCGCGCGCAGTTGCCGATGGCGGCGATCCCCTGTGCGGTGGCGGCCTGCACGCTGATCATGTTCTGGAAGCTGGCCACGCTCACCCCGCTGTAGGCGCGCGCGGCGCCGGCGGTGGGCAGCACGTGGTTGGTGCCGCTGCAGTAATCGCCCAGCGCTTCGGGGGTGTAATCGCCCAGGAACACCGAACCGGCCGCTTCCACCTGCGCCAGCCAGTCGCGCGGTTCGCGCAGCGCCAGGATCAGGTGCTCGGGGGCGTAGCGGTTGCTGATCTGGAAGGCCTGTACCAGCGAATCGACCAGGATCAGGCGCGAGGACTGCAGTGCCTGCGCGGCGATGTCGGCGCGCGAGAGCTGCGCCACCTGTGCCTGCACCTGCGCCTCGACCCTGGCCAGCATGCCGGCATCATCGGTCAGCAGCAGCACCTGCGAATCGGGGCCGTGTTCGGCCTGCGAAAGCAGATCGGCGGCGACGAAGGCGGGGTTGGCGCCGGCATCGGCGATCACCAGGACTTCGGAAGGGCCGGCCGGCATGTCGATCGCCGCCGCGCCATCCTGGGCCACCTGCTGCTTGGCTTCGGTCACGTAGCTGTTGCCCGGGCCATACAGCTTGTCGCAGGCAGGTACGCTGGCCGTTCCGTAGGCCATGGCGGCAATCGCCTGCGCACCGCCCAGTTTGAACACGCGGTGCACGCCGGTCAGGCGCGCGGCCACCAGCACGGCCGGATCGGCGCTGCCATCGCGGCGCGGCGGCGTGCACAGCACCACTTCACGGCAGCCGGCCAGCTGCGCCGGCACGCCGAGCATCAATGCGGTGGACGGCAGCGGCGCGCTGCCCGCCGGCACGTACAGGCCGACGCGGCCAATCGGCCGCACCATGCGTTCGCAGCGCACGCCCGGCGCAGTTTCCACCGCATAACCCTGGCTCATGCCGGCCTTGTGGAACAGGCGGATGCGCTCAGCGGCTTCGGTCATCGCCTGGCGCAATTCGGCCGGCACCGTACGCTCGGCGGCGGCAAACTCCTCATCATTCACTTCAAACGAGGCCGGGGCCACGCCGTCGAAACGCAGGCTGATTTCGCGCAGCGCGGCATCACCATCATCACGCACCGCCGCGATCAGGGCGGCCACCGATTCGCGGGTACGCGCGGCCACGGCCTGCACCGGGCGCTGCAGCGCCTGTGCCTGTTCGCTGTCGCTCAACTGGGACCATTGCAGACGATTCATGCCAGCGACCGCTCCACGCTCAATACCATCAACCCCTGGGCGCCTGCGCGCTCCAGCTCTTCCAACCGCTGCCAGGTCAATGCGCCGTGGCACATGGTCTGCAAACGCAGGTGGCCGCCATCATCGGGCAACTGCACCAGCGGGTCGGCATCGGGCAACAGGCGGGCCAGTTCAGACACGCGGTCCAGTTCGGCGCGGAACATCAGCAGCTTGCTGTCCTGCAGCTTCACCACGCCGTCGAGGCGGCGCAGCAGCATGGCCATCAGGCCAGCGCGGGCATCGTCAGGGGTTTTCACCGGGCCGGCCAGCACGGCTTCGCTTTCCAGCAGCGTTTCCACCGGCTTGAGCTGGTTGGCGGCCAGGGTGGCGCCGCTGGAGACCAGGTCGCAGATCAGGTCGGCCGTGCCCAGCCGCGGAGCGATTTCCACTGAACCGGACAGCTCCACCACCTGGGCATCCACGCCGCGCTCGGCCAGCCAGTCGGCCAGGATCGCGGGGTAGCTGGTGGCGATGCGCTTGCCGGCCAGCTGCTGCACGCCCTGCCAGTCCCATTCCTCGGGCACGGCCAGCATCAGCCGGCACTGGCCGAAGTTCAGGCCGCGCAGCGCCTGGTAGGCATCGGGCAGGCCGACGCGGCGGCGCGCGGCGCCCTGCTCGTCCAGTTCATTGCGGCCGACGATGCCGAAATCGCAGACGCCGTCGGCGATCAGGCCGGGGATGTCGTCATCGCGCACCAGCAGCAGGTCCACCGGCAGCGATTCGCCGTAGCAGAACAGCTTGTCGCGGCTCTGCCGCCAGCTCAGCCCGCAGGCGGTCAACAGGCTGCGCGCCGGTTCGGCCAGGCGCCCGCTCTTCTGGATGGCAATACGCAGCCGGTCACGTGCCGGGGCGGTCTGGGTTGCACTCATGGGGGAGGTCTCTACTCGGATTCGGTGGCTGCAGGCGTGGCGGTCGCGGCAATGGCGGCGGCATAGCCGCCGTGGCCATGGTCCAGCGAGCGCGCCACGCGCCCGGTGGTGGTCACGCTGACACCGGTCAATTCATGGATTTCGCGATACGGCACGCCCTGCCGCAGCAGCGGCACTACCTTCCAGCGGTCGGACAGCGCCTCCAACTCGGCCGGGGTGCACAGGTCGCGCAGGAACGCAGTCACCTGCCCGGCGCTGGACAGGCCGGCAAAGGCGCCAGCCAAGCTGTCCAGGTCGGCCTGGGGGTCTTTCTCACGGGGGACAGGGCGGATTTTCATCGTATCAATGTAATAGCGTGCTGTTACATTAGCGCAAAAGCGTGCTGATGCCAAATCGGCTTCAGCTTCCCGCTTACTGCGTTCAGTTTCAGGCCTTCGTTCCAGTGGGGTTCGAGCATCGCAGTCCGTCGCCGGGCGCTGTCCGGCTGGCGATGGATCTGCGCGAACAGCGGGTGGCCTTTGCATGGCCCGAGCTGGGCCGGCGGGTGCGGGTATGCGGGACACGCCGTGAACCCGTCCATGGGGGCTCGTAGAAAACATCCATGTTTTCTACGGTCCCGCATACCCGCCCCCGCCGACCCTCGACGGTGTGTTGGTGGCCATGGAACGTCAAAGGCCGGGTTCGATGTTTTTCATGCGTTACCGGCCGTGGAGTTGTTCGGTGCGGACGTCTGGAAACCAACCCTGCCGCCGCTATCCATGACGTCCGCAGCGGTAGGGTCGGTCGTAAGACGACTGCCAGGAAGCCATCCACATGCGGTAACGCATGACCCGGAAACGAAGACGCTTTCGCTGTTACCCCTGGCCACGTGCAAACAGGCTGTTCGCTTGGATGCATGGAAGCACCGGGCAACGCCCGGTGCACAGTGAAATCCCGCAATCAGACACCCAGAAACAACAACGGCACCCGAAGGTGCCGTTGTTGTCATCAGGCAGTAGAGAACGTCACGCCATCGCGCGCGTCTGCTCCAGCTCCACCTGCAATGCACTGGCCAGCTCATCGCGGGCAACGTTGAACTGCTGCTCGCGCAGCAGATCCTTCACCGCCACCACGCCGCGCGCCAGCTCGTCTTCACCGGCCAGCACCACGAAGCGGATGCCCGCCTTGGCCGCGTACTGGAACTGCTTGCCGATCTTCTTCGGCTCCATCTGCACTTCCGCGTTAATCCCGCCCACGCGCAGGCGACGGGCGATATCCAGCGAATCGGCCAGCCCGTTGTCGTCCATCAGCGCCACCAGCGCGTGCACGCTGCTGTCTTCGATGCCTGCGATCAGCCCCGCCTCGCGCAGCTGCCAGAACAGGCGGGTCAGGCCGATGGAAATGCCCACGCCCGGCAGCTTGGACTTGCTGTAGTGGCTGGCCAGGTCCTCGTAACGGCCGCCCGAACAGATCGACCCGATCTGCGGGTGGTCGGTCAGCGTGGTTTCGTACACCGTGCCGGTGTAGTAATCCAGGCCGCGGGCGATCGAGAAGTTCAGGCAGTACGCGGTTTCCGGCACGCCCAGCGCCTTCACCAGCTGCAGCACCTCGCGCAGCTCGGCTACGCCCAGCTTCAGCGTCTCGCTGGCAGTGCCGTCGGCGATCAGCGCGTCCAGCTGCGCCAGCGCGTCAGCGTGGCTGCTCGAGCGCACCGCCACGAACGCCAGGATCCGGTCCACCTGTTCGGCCGGGATCGCAAAGCCTTCGCCGGTCAGCGTTTCGCGCACGTAATCCGGGCCGCGCTTGTCGAGCTTGTCGACCTCGCGCAGCACCGCCATCTGGCGCTCGCCGTCGGCCACGCCCAGGCTTTCGAAGAAACCGCGCATCAGCTTGCGGTTGTTCAGCTGGACCGAGAAATCACCGATGCGCAGCTCCGCGAACACCGCATGGATGACCGCCAGCACTTCGGCGTCATAGCGCGTGCTCAGGCTGTCCTTGCCGATCACGTCGATGTCGCACTGGTAGAACTCGCGGAACCGGCCGCGCTGGGCGCGCTCGCCGCGGTACACCCGCTGCATCTGGTAACGGCGGAACGGGAAGGTCAGGTCGTGTTCGTGCTCGGCCACGTAACGCGCCAGCGGCACGGTCAGGTCGAAGCGCAGCGCCAGCTCCGGCAGGCTCTTGTCACCCGCTTCGGCCGCGTTGGCCAGCGCGCCGGTCGACTGCACGAAATACACCTGGCGCTCGGTCTCGCCACCGGACTTGGTCAACAGCACGTCGGACAGCTCGAACACCGGGGTTTCCACCGGCAGGAACCCGAACCGCTCGTAATTGCGGCGGATGACGTCCAGCATGCGCTGGAACGCGATCTGCTCGCGCGGCAGCAGTTCCATGATGCCGGGCGGCGTACGGGGCTTGATCACTTGCGGGACTCCTGCGGGGGAACTTGGGGGAAGAGCGAGCTGCATATTCTAGCCGCAGCCGGGCCGCGCGGCCTTCATCGGCCGCGTCGAACTTGGCCAACGGCCGCATGACGTATCATAGGCGGGCCCCGCTCCCTGGTTCGACATGACCCGGCCCCACTCCGGAACCACCGTTGACGCTGTAGAAGATCCCGCACCGGGCTGCTCGCCGCTGCGTGACTGCCTGCACTGCTCGGTGCGCCACCTGGCCGTGTGTTCGGCGCTGTCGCCCGATGAAGTCCAGGCCCTGGAACGGGTCACGGTGTCGCAGCCGCTGCCGCTGGGGGCCACCCTGGTCCGCGCTGGCGAGGCCCGCCAACATGTCTATACCTTGACCGAAGGCGCGCTGCGGCTGGTCCGCACCCTGGCAGATGGCCGCCGCCAGGTCAGCGGATTCGTGCTGCCCGGTGATTATCTCGGGCTGACCGGCAGCGACCATCACCGCTACGACATCGAAGCCATCGCCGACAGCCGGGTCTGCCGCGTGGGCCTGGCCCCGATGAAGGACCTGCGCGCACGCTATCCGCACCTGGAGCGCAAGCTGCTGCAGCGCGCCTGCCAGGCGCTGGACGAAGCAGCCGATGCCGCGCTGGCGCTGGGCCGCCTGCAGCCCGCCGAAAAGCTGGCTGATTTCCTGCTGCGGCTGGCCGCGCGTGAAGCGCGGCTGGGCGGGAATGGCTTGCGGGTGATCCTGCCGATGGGGCGCAGCGACATTGCCGACCATCTTGGCCTGACCATGGAAACGGTGAGCCGCACATTCACCAAGCTGCGGCAGCAGGGCTTGATTGCCCTGCCCCACCTGAACACCGTGGAGATTCTGGATGAGGCTGAGTTGCAGGTGCTGTGCGGGGGCTGAGGGGCGGCTTCGGTCACCTTTAAACTCCGGACGGGTGTGCATCAGCCGCAACAGCTCGGTTTTTGTGGCTTGCGCCGCGCGTTGCGCGGTGGTCGACCAACGGTCGACCCTACGAATTGTTACGTCCCGGGTTGGGATGTGGATACATCAGGGCAGCAGGAATTCGCGTAGCGCTGCGTAATGCGGCGGGCACGGTTCGGCATGTGCCGGGCGTTCCAGCAGCGCCGACAGCGCCGGGGGCACCTCGAGAGTGCGGCCGATCAGCGGTTCGACCACCGATTCGAACTTGGCTGGATGTGCCGTTGCGGCGACCGCCCAATCGCCCTGCACGCCTTCGGCGCGCAGGTGTTCCAGCAGCTTCACCGCCGTGGCGGTATGCGGGCAGAAGACCTCGCCCGCTGCCGCATGGCGCCGGGCGATCAGTTCGCGGATCGCCGCATCGTCGACCGCCTCGACGCGGAACGCCGCGCGCAGTGCATCGTCGTCTTCTTGATACAGCCAGCGCAGCCGCTCGAAGTTGCTGGGCGCGCCGACGTCCATCGCGTTGGCCAGGGTGGCTACGCTGTGCAGCGGCCGGTATCCACCGCCGTGGAAAAAGCGCGGCAGCACGTCGTTGGCATTGGTGGCTAGTGCGATCTGCCCCAGCGGCAGGCCCATCGCGCGGGCAAGTACCGCTGCCATCGCGTTGCCGAGGTTGCCGGTGGGCACCACCAGGTTCAGTACCTCGCCGGTCGCCTCATGGTGGGCCAGCGCCGCGTCGGCGTAGTAGCTCATCTGGGGCAGCCATCGGCCGAGGCTGATGCTGTTGGCCGAGCTCAGGGGAACCTCTGCCTGCAGCTCGCGGTCGCTCAGGGCCTGCTTCACCATCGCTTGGCAGTCGTCGAACGAACCAGCCACGCGCAGGGCGTGGATGTTGTCGCCGAAGCAGCCCAGCTGGTGCGCCTGGCGCGGCGATACCCGGCCATCGGGATACAGCACCACCACGCGGATGCCCGGCTGGCGATGGAACGCCGCCGCGACGGCCGCGCCGGTGTCGCCCGAGGTGGCCACCACGATGGTCAGCGGGCGGGCACGGTCACGCTGGAGCTGGGCCAGGCTGGCCGCAAGGAAACGCGCGCCGAAATCCTTGAACGCGGCGGTCGGCCCATGGAACAGCTCCAACACGTGGTCGCCCGGGGTGGCCAGCGCACGCAGCGGTGCCGGGAAGTTGAAGGCCTCCGCGCACAACGTGGCCAGGTGCGGCGCGAGCGCGTCGCCGGCAAAGAACGGCGCAAGCACCGCTTCGGCGTTGCGCGCCAGGCTGCCCTGCGCCTGCCAGCGCTGAGGCTGGGGGCGCTGCTGCGGAACATACAGCCCGCCATCGGGGGCAAGGCCGGCGGCGATGGCCGCACTCAGGGTGGCTGCAGGTGCGGCGTGACGGGTCGAAACGAATTGCATGGAAGATCCTGGCAGAAGAGTGGAAAGCGCGCTCACAGCAGGCATGCCCCGGGCGCGTTCAACGGCGATACCCAGCCCTGGCTGTCGAAACCAGCAACGGCAAAAGCGGCCTGCACGGCGTGTTGCGCGGCCTGCGCCGCCGCTTGGCTGTCAAACCACGCGAACACGCTGGGGCCGGCCCCCGAAATGCTGGCGCCCAGTGCACCGGCCGCCAACGCAGCGTCGCGCGCCGCGTCGAAGCCCTCGATGAGGCCGGCGCGACGCGGTTCCACCAGCACGTCGCGCAGGCCGGCGCGCACCAGCTCGGCATCTCCGCGGAAGCAGCCGCTCAACACCAGCGCCAGGTTCGCGCTTTGCGTGACGAATTCGGACAGGTGGTAGCTGCCCTGCAGCGCCGCGCGCGCACGACGTGTTTCCAGGACCGCGTCTGGATGCACCAGCAGGCTGTACCACCCGGCGGGCACCGGGATGCTCACCAGCCGGTCCGCCGTGCTGAGCACCAACCCGCCCAGCAGCATCGGTCCGAGGTTGTCGCCATGCCGGCCGCCACTGGCCACCGCCTCACCGCTCAGCGCGAACGGATACAACGCCTCGCGCGACAGCGGCGTATCCAGCAGCGCATTGGCAGCCACCAGCGCGGCCACGCACGACGCCGCCGAGCCGCCCATGCCCGAGCCCAGCGCGATGCCCTTGTCGATCTCCAGTTCAAAGCCGAACGGCAACGCAAGCGCATCGATCATCGCCAGCAGCGCCGCCCCTGCGGTGTTGTCGGCCGCCACCAGCGGCAGATCCACCGTGGTGCCACGGATCGCGAGGATCCGCACGCCCGGCGCGTCAGTGCGGCGCACGGTCACGGTGTCGCCTACGCCCGCGATGACATGGCCGAGGATGTCGAACCCCACCGCGACATTGCCCACCGATGCCGGCGAGAACGCGCGCGCCTTCAGCACGTCGTCTGGATTCACAGGCGCGCTCCTTCACCCGCCGCGACCCGCAGCACATCGGCAAACACGCCCGCAGCGGTCACTTCCGGGCCCGCACCGGGGCCCTGCACCACCAGCGGGTTCTCGCAGTAGCGACGCGTGGTGAACTGCACCACATTGTCGGTCAGGCGCAGGTTGGCAAACGCATGGCCAACCGGCAGCTCCACCAGCCCCACCTGCGCCGCATCCGCTGACAGCCGCGCCACGTAACGCAGCACCGCACCGCGTGCACGCGCCTGTTCCAGCCGTTCGGCGAACACGCTGTCCACCGATGCCAGCCCGCTCATGAAGTCGTCCACGCTGGCCTGGCGCAGGGCTTCGGGCACCAGGCTTTCCACGCTGACCTGTTCCAGGCTCAGTTCACGGCCGGCCTCACGCGCGAGGATGACCAGCTTGCGCGCCACATCCACGCCGGACAGATCGTCGCGCGGGTCCGGTTCGGTGTAGCCCATGCCGCGTGCCTGCGCGACCAGCTCGGAGAACGGCACCTGGCCATCGTACTTGTTGAACAGCCAGGCCAGCGTACCGGAGAAGATGCCATCGACGGCCAGCACTTCATCACCGGTATTGACCAGGTCGCGCAACGTGGTGATCACCGGCAGCCCCGCGCCGACTGTCGCTTCGTAGCGGAACCGCGCGCCGGTGGCAGCGGCCGCCTCGCGGATGGCGTGGTAGCGCTGCAACGGGCCGGCGCCGGCCTGCTTGTTGGGAGTGACCACATGGATGCCGGCCGCCAGCCAGCCGGCATAGCGGTCGGCGACATCGGCACTGCCGCTGCAGTCGACGATCAAGGCGTGCGGCAGGTGCGCCGACAGCAGGTGCTCGGTGAACTGGTCCAGGTCTGTCGCCTGGGCCTGCCCGGCGAGCGCAGCGCGCCAGTCGCCCTGCACGCCCCGCGCATCCAGGTGCATGCGGCTGCGCGATGCCACCGCACGCACGCGAAGGTCCACGTTGGCGCGCGTCAGCAGGGTGGGCTGCGCGACCAGCAACTGGTCAAGCAACGCCGCGCCCACGTTGCCAGGGCCAATCACGCCGACCGAGAAGGTCTGCGGCGACAGCCAGAACCCGGCGTGCGCCGCGCGCAGCGCCTTGGTCGCGTGGCGGCTGTCCACCGCCACCGAGATGTTGCGTTCGGAGGAGCCCTGCGCGATGGCGAGGATGTTCACCTGTGCGCGTCCCAGCGATTCGAACAGCCGCGCGGCCACGCCTGGCTGCCCGGCCATGCCATCGCCCACCGCCGCCAGCACGCTGACATTGTCGGTGAGCTGCACGCGCTGCACCTGGCCCAGGCTGAGTTCGTGCGCGAACGCCTGCAGCAGCGCATCACGCGCCCGCTGCGCTTCGGCCTGGCGCACCACGCAGCAGATGGAATGTTCCGACGAGCCCTGCGAAATCATCACCACCGACACGTGCGCATTGCGCAGCGCGGCGAACACGCGCTCGGCCGTGCCGGGCACGCCGATGAGGCCGGTGCCTTCCAGATTGAGCAGCGCCAGCTCCGGGCTCAGGGTGAGGCCCTTGATCGGGCCGGAACTGGTGCGTTCGGCGGTGATCCGGGTGCCGGGATGGTCCGGATGGAAAGTATTGCGGATGATGATCGGCAGGCCGCGTTCGATGGCGGGTGACATGGTCTGCGGGTGCACCACTTTTGCCCCGAAATAGGCCAGTTCGCAGGCCTCGTCGTAGCTCAGCGCTTCCAGCTGCACGGCTTCGGGCACCACCCGCGGGTCGGCCGAAAGCACCCCGTCCACATCGGTCCAGATATGCAGCTCATCGGCGTTGAACAGCGCGGCAAAGATCGCACCGGAGTAGTCACTGCCGTTGCGCCCCAGGGTGGTGACCCGGTCACGGCGGTCGCGGGCCACGAACCCGGTGGCCACCACGCGCGCCGCCGGGTGCGCGTCACGCCACACCGCCAGACGCTGCGCGCTCTGCACCCAGTCCACGTCCACGCCGAGTTCGCCACGGTCCACTACCAGCACCTCGCGCGCATCCAGCACGGCGCAGTCCTCGCCGATGCTGCGCAGGTAGTTGCCCAGCAGATGCGCCGAATACACCTCACCCAGGCCCTGCACGCGGTCCAGTACCTCGCTGGGCAGCTCACCGATCACTGCCAGCGCGCCCAGCACCTCGGCCAGATGGTCGAAGCGCGCATCCAGCCATTCCACCGTGTCGCCTGCATGCTCGCCCAGCAGCGCAACGGCGGCACCGCGATGGCGGGCGCGCAGTGCATGCCAGTCGTCGCGCCACTGCGGCGCGTTGTCGGCAGCGGCACCGGCCAGCGCGATCAGCGCATCGGTTACGCCCTTCATCGCCGATACAACGGTGACCTGCACCGCTTCGTCACGGGCCAGCAGCAGCTGGGCCACGTGGCGATAGCGGTCGGCGTCAGCCACGGAGGTGCCGCCGAACTTGTGCACGACCGTCGAGGTGGCCGCGCGCAGCGGCGCGGAGGAGGCAGGCGATGCAGGGGCATCGGGTGAAGCGGCGACAGAAGACATGCTGACCTCGATTCGAGGCCCCGCGTCAATCAGGCTGAAGGAGATCCCCCGCAACCTGATCTGGTGCGGGGCCGTTGTTTTCGGAAATTACGCGAAGACGACGGGCCGCACCAGGCGAGTGGTGACGGTGGTAATGGTGGTGGTACCGGTGGCCAGGGCACCGCTGCGCATGCCGCCGGTGAGGGCGGTGGAGCGAAGCGTGGCGGTGGCGGCGGCAAGGACCATGGACCAAGAAAACTACGCCGACCGGGTGCTTGTCAAGTGTTGCGCCGCAAAAACTCAAACGCGACGAACAGCAGGCATCGTCGGCCAAAAAGTTGCGAATGTGACCATCCAGGCCGCGCAACGGAATCAGCCGGCGTGCTCGGCCACCGCGCGCGGCGGCCGGTGCGCATGGGCGCATAACAGCACTCCGGAGACCAGGCAGACGATCGCCAGTAACTCCATCAAGGTCGGCCAGCGCCGCTGCCAGCCGAATCCGTACAGCAGCGCGAACAGCGTCTCGAACACGATCATCTGCCCGGTCAGGGTCAGCGGCAGGTTGCGGCTGGCCCGGTTCCAGCAGGCGTTGCCGAACACCGAGGCAACCACGGCCACGCCCGCGCTGATGGCCCAGAACCACATCCAGTCGACTGGTGCGTGCGTGGGACCCGGGACGACGAACGCGCTGGGCACCAGCAGCAGCGCCAGCGCACCGGTGGCCACGCCGGTCAACAAGGACCAGTCGTGGCCGGAAATGTCCGGGCGCCGTGCCAGCCAGCGGCTGTTGCCGATGGAGTACAGCGCCCACGAAAACAGCGCACCAAACGCGCACAGCAGGCCCAGCAGGCGCTGGTTGGCCGAGCCCTGCGCATGCTCGGACTGCAGCGCCTCATAGCCCACCAGGCCTACCCCGAACAGGCACAGGGTCAGTGCGGGCGCAAGCTGGCGCAGCGGCACCGCGCCCTGCTCGCGCACCCCAGCCAACGTGACCACTACGGGAATCAGCCCGACGATCAGCGACGCCGCCGCCCCGCCCGCCCACTGGACCGCATGGGCCAGCAGCACGAAGTACACCAGGTTGCCGGCAAGGCTCAGCCACATGAGACCACGCCATTCGGCCATGCCGATCCGCTCGCGCAGCTCACGCCAGCGGGGCGCCAGCAGCACCACGGCAATCAGTCCATAGACCAGATAGCGCCCGGCCGACAGCTGCACGGCGCTGAAATGGCTGAGCACCGCCGGCGCCAGGAACACAACGCCCCACAGCGCCCCGGCAGCCACGCCATTGGCGATACCCACACCCATCGAACGATTCATCAGCAGCCATGCGCCCGGCAATAAAGAGACCGCGCCAGTGTAGGTGCCACGCGGCGGACCATCTTGACCCAGACTACTGCGAGTGCCGGAAGCGACGGCGGTAATCGGCCGGGGTCATGCCCCACTCCCGGCGCAGTGCGCGGGTCAATGCGCTCTGCTCGGAATAACCCGCGTGCTGGGCGATGTCGGCAATGGACGCATCACTCGAAGCCAGCTGCCCGCGCGCCCAACGCAACCGGCTGGCGCTCAACCAGGCCTGTGGGCTGAGCCCGAAGGCCTGGCGGAACACGGCATGCAACCGGCTGCTGCTGACCCCAACCTCACTGGCGATGCGCTCCACCGGCCACGCCTGTCCGGGTGCGCGTTCCATGCGCGCACAGACCGCCTGCAGCCGTGTTGCACTGCCGGCCAGCGAAAACGCCTGCAGCAGTCCGGGCAATTCGCATCGGACCGTGTCGTCGTTGACCCGTTCGTGTGCGGCGTCCGCCACCCGCTGTGCCATCGCGCGCACCTGCACTGGCAAGGCCAGCACGGGCTGGCGATGCAAGC
>NZ_JAGXKC010000470.1:0-260 GCF_019091045.1 Stenotrophomonas sp. GbtcB23
TTTCATTCCCTGCCTTGACCTCAACCGCACTTGAGGCCGTAGCGTGCCGGCAACTTGGAGAGAGGAAAAGGATGGCGGCGTGCTGCAGGACATGGATGTGAAAGGGGATGCGAGACGGGATGTTGGCCGGGACGTTGGCCGGGACGCAGGGTGGTCGAGGCTCCTGAAAGGCCGCGACGGGGCGATGCTCGGGCTGATCTCGGCGGGCATCGGGCTGCATGCCTTCAACCAGTTCGCGATCGTCGGTCCATCAGCCCGAC
>NZ_JAGXKC010000471.1:0-260 GCF_019091045.1 Stenotrophomonas sp. GbtcB23
CCGTGCTCGCGCCATGCACCACGTCACAAGCCAGATTGGCGAGCGGATACCTCGCGCGAATTGCGTTAATCGCCCATTGACCAAAAAGTTCTTGACGCGACTCAATGAGACGTCCAGCTTCGCGTAACGGATCGGAGCGAATAATTCCAGTTTCGGCGTAACCGAAGGTCCCCTCTGTTAGTTTGGTGGCTCAGCGTATAAAATCGGGTGAGAATCGGGTGTCCGGTCATGCCGGCTTCATGTCGGGGGCATATCCTGCT
>NZ_JAGXKC010000472.1:0-259 GCF_019091045.1 Stenotrophomonas sp. GbtcB23
TAACAATAAGCAAACAATATTCCTATTTCGATGTGGAGTTGCGGCTAAGGGAGGAGCCTATGGCCATGTCTGCGTTGTCTTGCAATAGGATTAACAGCCTGGCCGGAGATGCCGGCCGGAGTGCACCGAGATGGCGGTGATCGCGGATGCTCCCGCGCCGCAGCAGACTGTGGCCGCAGCCATCGGTCTTGCCAGCCAGCGCCAGCTGATATGGCTTAAGTTCAAGGAACACAAGCTTGCCTATTGGAGCGGGATCGTT
>NZ_JAGXKC010000473.1:0-259 GCF_019091045.1 Stenotrophomonas sp. GbtcB23
GGCGATCACCGAGCTGTCCAGAAAGATGAGGGCCCATTTCAGCATGGATCTTGTTCCTTCACGTTGATGGACGGTTATCGTGAAGGAGGGTTGTCGGGTTCCAGCCTACCGGAACAGATGCGCCCTGCCCGCCACGCCGACCGTCACCGTATCGCCGGCGGCAAGCGCCTCACGGCTTGGTATGTCGAGCCGGAAGGAAAAGCGCTCCGTCCCGCCAAGCGCGAACCGCACATCCGAGGTCGGGCCGCAGGAATTCATC
>NZ_JAGXKC010000474.1:0-259 GCF_019091045.1 Stenotrophomonas sp. GbtcB23
ATGCCCCGATCGCCCGCAAAAGGCGTCTTTGCCCGTCACCCCTAAAACGCTTCGCACTGGGACCGGGACTGAGACTGAGACGCCAAAGCGAAAACCAAGGCGGCGAACGCAGATCAGTTTACCTGCGAACGCATCCGGCGAGTTGATCTCTTAACTTCTAGTTCATCACGGCGGCGCCCTGGGCTTGGTCACCGCGGTCGGTCTGGCCGCCAGATGGACGCGCAGTTCGTTGTCGAGAGCTCTCAACTCGCTAGGGCTC
>NZ_JAGXKC010000475.1:0-259 GCF_019091045.1 Stenotrophomonas sp. GbtcB23
AACTTGACGCCATCGAGCTTGACCTCATCCTTGTCATAGTAGGTATCGGCCTTTACGAGATCGAGGCTGACGCCATTCTCATTGGTTCTCAGTTTGAACGGGCCGGCGCCGATCCAATTGGCCGCGCCGGTGGCGAGCGCAGCAGCCGGCGAGGTGCCTGCGTTCGGGTCGGCCTTGTATTCGAGGAATGATGCGTTCGGCTTCGACAGCTTGGCGTTCAGCGGGAGCTCGGCCGGCGTCTCTATGCTTTCATGGGTTG
>NZ_JAGXKC010000476.1:0-258 GCF_019091045.1 Stenotrophomonas sp. GbtcB23
CGGGCCCCCGACCGCACCTCGCCCTCCTACGACCCGATGATTGCCAAGACCATCACTCGCGGGCAGGGTCGCGTTACGGCGCTTTCCCGCCTTTCAGCGGCCCTGGCCGAGATCCGTGCCGCCGGCGTGACGACAAATGCGGCGTTCCTTCGCCGGCTAACGGTTCAGGCCGATTTCCTCGAGGGCAGGCCGGATACGGGCCTGATCGACCGGCATCTGGCCGAATTGACGCCGGCGCATGCTGCTCCTTCCGATATC
>NZ_JAGXKC010000477.1:0-258 GCF_019091045.1 Stenotrophomonas sp. GbtcB23
TGTTCCGCGACGAAAGCGCGCACATGTAGTTCGCCTTCGAATGCATGGAGGTCCTCGGCGAGGAAGAGCTGGACCTGTTCTACGATGTTATGAAGCGTCAGGTCTACGACATGCTGGCCGAAGCCATTGAATGCGAAGTGCAGTGCGCCGAAGACGTGCTGTCCGGCGGCGTAGCCTGCATTTCCACCCGCGACATGCGCCAGTACATGCACTACTGCGCCGACAACCACTTCCACCCAATCGCCATGGAAAAGAAGA
>NZ_JAGXKC010000478.1:0-258 GCF_019091045.1 Stenotrophomonas sp. GbtcB23
GGCCTCGCACGGTTTCTAGTACCTGTTCGAGGGTTGGAATGGTGTGCGCCGTCAGCGCCTTGTCCGGTCCGCCATTGGCCATGCGCAGGGGCAGGCTGGTGATTTCCGCGATCGTCATCTCTTCAGGGAACCGGTCGAGCCCGGTCATCCGTTCCAGAGTGTCGACGAGAAGGATGAACAGTGCGCCATCCGCGCTTTGGCGGATATCAATCTCCACGATTTCATAGCCGGCAGCGATTGCATTTTCGATCGCGGCAA
>NZ_JAGXKC010000479.1:0-258 GCF_019091045.1 Stenotrophomonas sp. GbtcB23
CGTTTCGAATTCGGTCGGCTTCCCGGCCTCATCGAAGGCGATCGGATATTGATAGGTGACGCCCTCTTCCAGCGGATAACGCAGGTGCCAGAGATTGCCCTTGAGCTCGATCTGCTCGACTTCCATGTCGGAAATCGCCGTCAGCAGTTTCGGGTCCCAGTTGACGAGGCGCTTGTCCTTGTAGATCAGGCCCTGCTTGTAGAGCATGACGAAGACTTCGAGAACGGCCTTCGACAGGCCCTCGTCCATGGTGAAGCG
>NZ_JAGXKC010000048.1:0-20499 GCF_019091045.1 Stenotrophomonas sp. GbtcB23
AAGCGGCCAGCGCACGATGAGCGATCGTCGCCGCTTCGATATCTTGGGTCCGGGGAAGAGTTACCTGTGGGGTCATGGCGCTTCTCCGTGGCACGCGTAGCGCAAGGGTGCGGCTTAGTAGCGATAGTATTCGACATGGGCAGTATTCGAAATGTTCGAAACTCCCATCCCGATGTCGGAGCTGGCCCACCTATCTCTCCAGCGCGATCGACCTGGTCAGAAAAACGGCCCAGATCGGGAGAATGAGCAGCGTCCAACAAGCAAGCTCGCGGAACCTGAGGCGGCCGGACGCAGCGATCAGGAGCGCGAATACTGGACCCAGCACGCCGATCTCGATCAACAGGTTCCGCCAGAGATAGAAGTTGTCGAACGCCAGCGATCCTGCACTTGGAAGAACGCCGGCCGGGATGCTGACTCCAACAGCGAGATGCCAGAACAGCGGAACAGGATGCGCACCCACCAGTAGGTCGAGCAGCGTGTGGGAGATCCCGGCGGCCAGCAACCATCTGAGCTTGAGGTTCGCGGTGACAAACCGCGACAGGGTGAATTTGACCAAAAGCGCGGCAACTACCGCCAAGAGCAGGCTGTGACTGAACCGGGGATCTGCCGCGTAGTCGAAAAACCAGACAGCGAAGTAGTCCAGATCTGGCCCCACAGCCAAGGCAACGAAAGGAACCGCCGCCCAGCGCGACGAAACGCGTTGCTGCGCGTTGCAGCACAGGTACATTGTGAGTCCTGCCGAAGCATGGGCCACGATGGAAGACATCGATTCAGTTGTTGGTGATCAGCAGCGAGCTTGACCCTCCCGCGTGGGCGGCTGATGGTGCCTGTGTGTGGCGAAGGTGAAGCCTGAGCCGAGCGGGGCAGGGGATCAGGAGCGCCTGTTGGCGGGGCCAGTTGTGGGACACCGGCAGCTGAACTAGGCTCGCAGCAGATGAGCTTTGCGGCTCGGCTTGAATCCGGGGTTGGTCAGGGATGAGGATGTTTCGCCGTCAGTTGTTCTATGTCCAGGTGCACCAAGACCACTTCACTGCCCGCGCCGTCGGTGGAGACAGAGCTATTCATCGCCAGTGCTACGCCCTTGGCAATCGAGCGGGTCCGACCAAGGAATTCTCCGCCATCCGGGTTGAGCTCAAAGCAATCTTCTCGGAGCTCAAGACCGGCTTCTCATTCGTCAGGCCGTGGGCGCTTCTCCACTTTGATCCGGTCGAGTACCCGATCACTAAGGAAGGGCTCGCTGCGTTCCAAACTGCCGCCATGCGCAGTGGGGTTAGCTTCTGCTGGCTCTCTACGTGGGAGCATCCTCATGAAGACAAGGAATTGTTGGATATGTTGAAGTAGGAACCGGCCCAACGGGCGTTGAACCGGAGGATAGGTCCGGGAATGCGTTCAAGCTGATGCAGCTACGCGGAACTGGGTCAGCCAGATCTGTTGCAGTTAGGGACAGGGATGACAAACGGTGATGTCGCCTGAGTAACGGCTTGAGATTGTCGCTTGGAGCGGGCGATCTGCGCTCGCTTGTTGGCCGGCCGCGCCTGCTCTAAGATCGGGCATCGGCCGGGGGGGATCCTGACGCAGCGTGTTTCCTTGGTAGTTCATGAGAGTCGAAGCCGCGTCGCGGCTCGTCCTGTTTCAGTAACTTGACCGCGCAGGGGAGGTCGATGGAATTGATCGTTTTCGCTATCGTCCTTTTCGTATGCCTGGGTATTGGCAAGGTCATCAACATGATGGCGTGCCGATTGGTGTTCAACGGCGCAGGCCTCTACCTTGCACTGTTTGCAGCCTTCGCAATCTGGAACATCTACCTGTCGTGGAACTCCACCCTCGATTCATTCCAGATGGGATACGCCCTCGGTCGCAACATCACACCACCGCTCATCATCGCCTTGGTTGCTACTTACTTCTTCTTCAAGTTCAGGACAGACAAGGCGCATCAACTTCGTGTCCAGAAGCTGCGCCAGAGCAGGGCAGAGCTGAGTGTGACCCCTGACAACTGAGTCAGGCAGTCGTTGTCGCCGAGCATCCAAGGGCAAGGAAGAACAATGGCAAACCACACATACCGCTTGCTCCCCGGCGCCGCTCTCGGTCTGGCTGTCATCGCGGCCGCCGCTCATCTTGGTTGGGAATACACTCACGGCGGCATCCGCAGCCACCATTTACTTAACCGAGCTGACCTGCCGACGATTTCCAATGCATGGGGCCTGCTGGTGCTGCCTGTGCTGGGCTGGCTCGCTGGCAGCGTGGTCGCGCGCAGGGCGTCGGCGGCACCCTCGGCGGCACGCAAGGCGCTGGCAGGCTTTCTTGGCGCGCTGGCTGCAGGTTCCGCATTGTCGGTGGCCTTCGTCGCCGGAAGCGAGTCTGCCGCGGGAGCGGTGTTCCTGGGCGTGCTGCTCTCTGGACTGGTGTTTCCCACTTATCGGGCCGAGAACATGTTCGGCTTCGTGCTGGGTATGACCTTTGTCTTCGGTTCCATTCTGCCCACGCTGTTCGGGCTGCTGGCAGTTGCCATCTCCGCCGCTGCACACCTGCTGCTGTGGCCAGCGGGAATGTGGGTTTTGCGCCGCGCCCGCAGTCAATAAAGTGAACGGCATTGCGGAGCGGCCAGTCAGGCCGCTCCCTGGTGCTGCGCTACCGGTTCAGGCCGCCTGCGCGGCCTTGGCGTTGCCCCCGGACTTGGCGATCATCGTCAGCTTCTCGTCGGTTGCCTTTTCTTCCGCAAGGGTTTCCAGCAGAAGCGGCAGCGCGTCCTTGTACCCAAGCTGCTTGGCGAGCGCGGCGATCGTGCCGTAGGACGCGATCTCGTAGTGCTCAACCTTCTGGGCGCCACCGATCAGGGCGGCATCGCGCACGGGGCCTTCCTCGATGCTGTCGATTGCCTCCTTGCCTTCCTCCACCAGCCCTTCCATGGCAGCGCACTTGATGCGCTTGAGCCGGATGCCGAGCAGTTCCACCACCTTGTCGATGCGCTCGATCTGGCCCTGGGTTTCCTCCAGGTGGGTTTCGAACGCGGCCGTGAGGTCCGGGTTGGTCGCCGCACGGGCCAGGCGAGGCAATGCCTTGGTGAGCTGCTTTTCGGCGCTGTAGATGTCCGACAGCTCGTGGATGAACAGGTCTTCTGCGGTCTTGATCGCCATCATGGTTCTCCGGGTGGGTGCTGAGTGAAGCACCGAACCTATGCCCCTTCCCGTGAGCTCCGCGCGCAGGACTGTGAAGTGTTCTACACAGCCATCTGCGCGTCACTGTTCGGGCGGCGGGCCGTCGCCCCGTTCATACCACGGCGGAAGCTCCAGCGCGTGGCCCTTGAGCATGGCTTTGATGCGCGCGTACATCTGGCTCCTTTCCGTGTCCGCACACTGGTCGAGAATCTCCGCTGCAAGCTGTTCAAACTGCGGCCAGAACTGCGCGGGATGGCGCGTGTGCGCCAACCACTGCGCCAGCATCTCATCCAGCGCATCCAGCCGTTCCTGGATCTCGGGGCGCATGCTCATCCGGGCGGTGCTTCCAGATCAAGCGCCACACGGTAGTGGTGACCATCGTCGCGGAGCTGGACGGTCAGGTCCGGCTGCAGCACGTCATCCACATGCAGGGTGGGCTGCCCCCGCGCAGTGCGGGTCACCACGAACTCGTAGCGGCTGCGACCGAACCGGTAGCTCAGCTCGAACGACGACCAGTGGTCGGGGAGGCAGGGCGCCAGCGACAGCCGGTCGCCCTGGCGGCGGATGCCGAGCAGGGATTCGACCAGCAGGCGATACATCCAACCGGCCGAACCGGTGTACCAGGTCCATCCGCCTCGGCCGACGTGCGGCGATACCGCGTACACATCGGCCGCCAACACATAGGGTTCAACGCGGTAGGTCTGGACCGCCTCCGGGTCCAACGCGTGGTTCAGGGGGTTGATCATGCCGGCCAGCTCCCACGCGCGCGCCGCATCGCCCTGGTGGGCAAAGGCCATCGCTGCCCACACGGCTGCGTGGGTGTACTGGCCGCCGTTCTCGCGCACGCCGGGTACGTAACCCCGAATGTAGCCCGGGTCTTCCGACGTCTTGTCGAAGGGCGGATCCAGCAGCTGGATCAGCTGGGCGTCCTTTCGCACCAGGTGCGTATACAGCGAATCCAGCGCCTGCTGGGCACGCTCGGGCGCGGCGACGCCGGACAGCACCGACCAGCTCTGGGAGATCGAATCGATGCGGCATTCCTCGCTCTGTTTCGAGCCCAGCGGCGTGCCGTTGTCGAACCACGCGCGGCGATACCATTCCCCGTCCCAGGCATGCTGTTCGAGGTTCTGGCGCAGGGTGTCGGCCTGCTCCTGGCACCAGTGCGCACGGTGTTCATCGCCACGCGCATTGGCCAGGGCGATGAAGCGGCGCAGCGTGTCATGCAGGAAGAAGCCCAGCCACACACTCTCGCCGCGCTGCTGGTCGCCGACGCGGTTCATGCCGTCGTTCCAGTCGCCGCTGCCCATCAGCGGAATACCGCGTTCGCCGAGCAACCGGCAACCGCGCTCCAGCGCGAGCACGCAGTGCGCATACATCGTTCCACGCAGTGCCGAAGGGGTCGGCATGTCGTAGTAGCTTTCCTCTTCCAGTGTGACTGCACGGCCTTCGATGAAGCCGACCATTTCGTCCAGCACGGTGGCGTCGCCAGTGACCTCCAGGTAGCGGCATGCGCCCTGGGGTAGCCAGAGATAGTCGTCCGAGCACCGGGTGCGCACGCCACGCCCCTGTGGCGGGTGCCACCAGTGCATCACATCGCCTTCGGCGAACTGGTGGGCAGCGCACAGCAACAGGTGTTCGCGGGCCAGATCCGGCCGGGCGTGGATGAGTGCGAGCACATCCTGCAGCTGGTCACGGAAACCAAACGCGCCGCCGGACTGGTAGTAGCCACTGCGCGCCAGGTAGCGGCTGCCCAGCGTCTGGTAGACCAGCCAGCCATTGGCCAGCGCGTCCAGCGCCGGGTCCGGGGTGCGCACCTGCACGCTGGCCAGCACGTGGCGCCAGTGAATGCGCACGGCGTCCAGCGCATCGTTGGCCTCGTGGGCGCCTTGGCGGCCACGCACCAGCGCGAGCGTTTCGTCGCGGTCGCGGCCGGCGCCCAGGCGGAACGTGGTTTCACTGCGCTCGCCCGGCGCCAGTTCCAGCGGCACCTGCAGCGCCGCGCAGGGATCCAGGCCGGCGCCGGAACGCCCACCCAGGCGCTCGCGGCGCAGCGCCGCCGGTGCATGCAGGCCGCCGTTGCGGCCGATGAACTCCAGGCGGTCGCAGGTCCAGCCGCAGCCCTCGGCATCGGTATCGAAGAAGGCCATGCGGCCGCCGAAATCGGTGCTGTAGGTGTTGCGCGCCAGCAGCGCGCCGGTCTGCGGGTCGCGTTCGGTGACCACGTGCATGCGCGACTTCGCGCGCAGGTCGCCCATCACCCATTCCACATAACCGATGGCCGACAGCCGCCTCGGCCTGCCCGACAGGTTGTGCAGCCGCAGCACCGAGTACTTCAGCGGCGCGGCGACGTCGACGAACACCCACAGCTCGCTGACGATGCCGTCCTCGAAGTGTTCGTACACCGTGTAGCCGAATCCGTGACGCGTACGGTACGCCCCGGTACCCCGGCGCGGCAGCGGCATCGGCGACCAGACGCGGCCGGTATCCTCGTCGCGCAAGTAGAAGGCTTCGCCGCCGGTGTCTGACACCGGGTCATTGAGCCACGGCGTCAAACGGAATTCGTGCGCGTTTTCGAACCAGGTGTAGCCCGGCGCGCTCTCGCTGACCACCGTGCCCAGGCGGGCATTGGCGATCACATTGGCCCATGGTGCCGGGGTCGGCGCGCCTTCGCGCAGCACCACCACGTATTCGCGGCCGTCCTCGCTGAAGCTGCCGGTGCCGTTGTCGAACTGGCCGGCGCCACGGTAGGGCAGGAACGGCCACGGGTCGTCCATGTCTTCGTCGTGCGCCGGGGGCGGGGGCAGGCCCGGCTCCGGGCCCGGCTCGGCGATGATGGGCAACCCTGTCGTCTGCTCCATCGAGAGTTCAAGTTCCTCCTGCACCGCCTGCGGCACCAACGCCGGAATCCGTTTCGCGGGAGTGGCTTGGCGCCCCACCTGCGCCACAAGGGTGCCATCCTCGTCACTGATCACCGCACGCGCTACGGCCTGCAACAGGATGCGGTCTTCGTGGGTCATGTTCTGCACCGGCCGCACGAAAATGCCGCCGGGGCGGTCGAGCAGGCCCGTCTCCGAACTGGCGGCCACCATGCCCAGGATCTGGTCCTGCAGCTCCTGCCGGTAGCCGGCCTTGCTGTCGTTCCAGATCACCAGGTCGGTGTTGAGGCCCTTCTGGCGCCAATAGGCATGCGCCTGCACCAGCTGCCGGACCAGCTCCACGTTCTCTGAGTCGGTGACCTTGAGCAGCACGATGGGCAGGTCGCCCGAGATGGCATGGCCCCACAGCCCGGATTGTCCGCGCTGGTTCTGCTGGAGCACGCTTGCGCCCGCGCGCAGCAGCGGATTGGCATACAGCACGTGGCTGGCCAGGCGCTCATAGAGCTGCGCCTCGGCCTGGGTGGCATTGATCTGCCGGCGTACCACCTGGCTGTGCGTCCAGGCCAGGTCGAATACGCGGTCGGCCAGGCGGCGGTCACGGTATTTGTCCAGCAAGGCCTCGCAACCAGGGCGGTCGGCACCGATGCCATAGACCATGTCCAGCTGCACGGTCTGCTCGGGTTCCAGCACCACGCGCACACGGATGGCCACGATCGGGTCGAGCACCGAGCCGTCCGAACCGGAGAGGTCGGTTCCGGTGGTCAATGCCTGCGGCGTGCGTGGCGTGTTGCCGCGCCCGAGGAAGCGCGCCCGGTCGGTTTCGTAGGAGATCGACGCCACGTCGGCGTCATGCACGGCGACAAGATGGAACATCCACGGTGGCACTTCGTCATGCGAGCGCGGCCGCCGCGTGCACAGCACGGCCTGCTTGGCGGCCACGATCTCGCTCTGCACGAACAGGTTGCTGAAGGCCGGGTGCGCATCGTCCGCAGCCGCCGGTGCCAGCACCACTTCGGCATAGGTAGTGATTTCCACGGTGCGCGTGCGACGGCTGCGGTTGGTCAGGCGCAGGCGCCGGAGTTCGATGTCGTCCTCGGCGGAGATGGCCACCTGCAGGTGGCTCTCGCAGCCATGAAGCGCGCCACGGAATTCTGCCTTGGCGTCGGTGAAGATGGCCTCGTAGTTGTCCAGCGGCACGCAGGTGGGCTGGTAGGCGGCCGACCAGAAGTCGCCGCTGTCCACGTCGCGCAGGTAGCAGAACGTGCCCCAGGCATCGGTGGTACCGTCCTCGCGCCAGCGCGTGAGCGACAGGTCGCCGTGGCGGCTGTAGCCACCGCCGGCGTGGGTGAGCATGCCGTGGTAGCGGCCGTTGGACAGCAGCTGCACTTCGGGGCGCGGTCCGCCAGGCTTGCGCAGCACGCGCAGGGCAGTCTCGTGGTGCGCCATGTCGGCGTGCTCGCCCAGCGCTTCGACCTCATGCGGATGGAACACGCCGATACGCGGGATGCGCTCCTGCAGCAGCAGCAACGTGGCCTGGAACTCGACATCGGCCACGAAGCGGCGCTGCATCGGCTGGTCGCGCAACAGGTAATCCAGCGACAGCAGGCCCATGCCCTGGTGGTGAGCCATGAACGAACGCAGCAGCACGTGCTCGTGCCCCGGCGGCACCCGGGCGGGGGTGTAGTCGATCGCTTCGTACATGCCGAAGCGCCCGGCGAAGCCCAATCCTTCCAGCGCCTGCAGGTTCTGGCAGGCTGCTTCCGGCGCCACCATCAGCGCCATCATGCTGGCGTAGGGCGCGATGACCCGATCCTGGCCCAGGCCGCGCTTCAGCCCCAACCCCGGCACGCCGAACGCGCGGTACTGGTAGTTCAGGCGCGCATCGACCGCGTTGTAGCCGGACTCGGACACGCCCCATGGCAGGTTCAGGCTGCGCCCGTAGACGATCTGCGCTTCCACCGCATGCCGCGCGGTCTGGTCGAGCAGGGTGTCCGGGTAGCTGGGCATCACCAGCTGCGGCATGAGGTACTCGAACATCGAGCCACTCCACGACAGCAGCGTCGGCGTGCCGTTGACCTCGGTAAGCAGGCGGCCAAGGGCGAACCAGCTCTCCTGCGTCAGCTCCCCCTGGGCGATGGCCACGAAGGCGCACAGCCGCGCTTCGGAAGCCAGCAGGTCGTAGAAGCTGTTGTCGAGGCGGTGGTCGTCTACGTTGTAGCCAATGGAGAGCAGTTTGCGGGAGCGGTAGAACAGGAACCCGTATTCCATCAGCGAGAACTGCCCGGCGCGGTGCGCCAGGTCCTGCAGCTGCTCGATGCGTGCGCGTGCGTCCGCACCGGCCTTGCCGGGCAGGGCGGCCAGCTGGCGCAGGCTGGGTACGGGCGCATCGGCATCCGCACTGGCATCCACCGGGATATCGGCGAGCGCCGCACAGGCGGCATGGCATTCGGCCGCGAACAGTGCCGGCCAGTGCAGGTCACCGTCCTGGGGCGATACCGGTGCCGGCCACTGCGCCAGCACGGTGTCGGCCAGGCCGGCCAGCTCCTGCAGGCGGGCGAGTGCTTCGGCAGCACCGCGCGGCAGGTCGGCCCGCGTTGCCATCAGGCGATGACGCAGGTGGTTGAGCGCTTCGGCCAGCGGTGCGTCACCGGGGCGAAGGCGCTGCCGCTCCTCGTCCAGCACGCCGAGGGTATCGGCCAGGCCATCGAACGTGTGCGGCGCCAGTACCGGCGCGTCCACCAGTGCGAGCAGCCCCTGGCGCAGGGTAAGCAGGTGCCCGGCCAGGTTGCCGCTGTCCACGGTGGAGACGTAACGCGGCGGCAGCGGCGCCAGGGTCTCGGTGTCGTACCAGTTCAGGAAGTGGCCGCGATGACGCGGCAGCTGGTCCAGCGTGCCAAACGTGAGCGCCGTGCGTTCAGCGACCGCGCCCTGCTGCAGGTAACCGAAGTCCCACGCCGACAGGTTGGCCAGCAGGGACAGGCCGATGTTGGTCGGCGAGGTGCGGCGGGCCACCACCAGCGCCGGATGCTCCTGGATGTTGTCCGGCGGCAGCCAGTGATCCTGTTCGCGCACCCAGGCCTGGAAGAACGACCAGGTGCGCCGTGCCAGCCGACCAAGGAACGCCCGCTGCGTGCCGGACAATTCGGCGACGATCTCGGCTGGCGGCCGGCCCAGCCACGCCATCAACGCGGGCGCGAAGGTCCACGCCAACAGGAAGGGCAGGGCGAGTGGCAGCGCCTGCGGACGCAGGACGGCTACTACCGCCACCAGCGCAAGCGCCAGCAACGATCCGGGCGCCATCACCCGCCATTCCGCGCCACGGTCGCCGCCCAGGCGGCGCTCGACTTCGCTGGAGGGGTTCCACTGCAGCAGGTGGCGGCGTGTGATGGCCATGCGCCACAGCGTGCGCAGCACGGCGCCGCCAGCCAGCAGTGCTTCGTAGGGCAGGCAGGCAATCTGCGTGGCAGCGCGCAGCAACGACTGCAGCGTGCCGCGCCCTACCTTGATGTAATGCGCTTCCAGCGGTGTGTCGTCCGGCACGCTCAGGGCATCGCGCAGCATGCCGATCAGCGGCGGCGCGAACCACAGGGCCAGTACCCACGCCGTCCATGCGGCCGGGTTTTCGGCGTACAGCCAACCCGCTACCAGCAGGACCAGCGCGGCGGGGGGCACCAGGCTCCGGCGCAGGTTGTCCAGCAACTTGCCGCGCGACAGCAGGCTGAGCCGGTTGCGTTCCCAGCCTGATCCCGGGCGCGGGGTCCACGGCATCAGCCAGGGCAACAGCTGCCAGTCGCCCCGGATCCAGCGCGCACGGCGCTTGGCGTCGGCGGCGTAGCGTTCGGGGTAGTCCTCGTACAGGCGCACGTCGCTGACCAGGCCTGCACGGGCATAACAGCCTTCCAGCAGGTCGTGGCTGAGGATGCGGTTCTCAGGCAGGCGGCCCTCCAGCGCATGCTCGAAGGCGTCCACGTCATAGATGCCCTTGCCCACGAACGAACCTTCGTCGAACAGGTCCTGGTAGACGTCCGAGACCATGCGCGTATACGGATCGATGCCGGGTTCGCTGCCGAACATCCGGGCAAACCGCGAGGTGCGGCGGCGGCCCAGGCTGGTGCCCACGCTGGGCTGCAGGATGCCGTAACCCTCCACCACGCGTTGCAGCGCTGGATCGAAGCGCGGCCGGTTGAGCGGGTGGGCCAGGGTGGCGACGAACGCGCGCGCCGCATCGCGCGGCAGCTGCGTATCCGAATCCAGGGTGATGACGTAGCGGACGCCGCGCAGCACTTCCGCGTCACCGACGATGCGCATGAACGCGCTTCCATCGCCATGGCGGAGCAGGGCATTGAGCGCGGCCAGCTTGCCGCGCTTGCGCTCGTGCCCCATCCACACCCCTTCACTGGGGTTCCATTGCCGGGGCCGATGCAGCAGGTAGAAGCGATCGCCACGTTCGGACGCGTAACGCTGGTTCAACCCCTCGATGCGCAGCACCGCGTGCGCAAGCAGGGCGTCGTCGGTCGGTAACTGCGCTTCTGCGGCGTCGAGGAAGTCGGTCAGCAGCACGAAGCGCAGCTGGGGATCGCGGTTGGCGAGGAAGCGGACTTCCAGCGCTTCGACCAGGACGTCGATGCCGTCGGTGCTGGACAGCATCGACGGTACCGCGACCACGGTGGCGCAGGCCGCAGGAATGCCCTCGCTGAAATCCAGCTTGGGCAACGGCTTGGGAGCAACCAGCACGGTCGCAGTCCAGTTCACCAGCACGATACCCAGCTCGCTGAACACCAGCAGCCCGAGCAGGGCAGCCAGCCAGGTGGGAACCTCGCCACTGCCGGTGGCCAGCAGGCCCCACGTGGCCAGCACCGCCAGCAGGGTGATCGGCAGCAGGTACAGCGCAAGCGGCACGCGGTGCGCCAGTCGCCGCGCCTTGCGGTGGCGTGGCGCGGCGTCGGCGACCGCGTCAACGGTGGCATGCAGCCCTTCGCCGACCAGCCAGTAGCCCACATGCGTGCGTGGCCCGTCGGGCGGGGTAGCGGCCCGCGCCAGGTCCAGCGCGATGGTCGCAACGCGTTCCTCGGCGATGCGGCTGCCCCGGGCGATCTTCTCCACCACGTGGCGGTAGGCGTCGCGGGTACCGAAGTCCATCTGCGGATAGACCGCCATGGGGTCTTCGCGCAGCCGCTGCTCGACCACGCTCATGTCTTCGACAAAGGTGCGCCAATCCATGGTGGACAGGAATCGCAGGCTGCCGATGCTGTTGCTGATGGACACCTGGTCGGAGGCCTGCTGCTGCCCCTCGGCGGCCACCAGCTCTTCGATACGCTGCCCGGATGCCGCTGCCCACTGTTCGAGCCAGGCGATGGGCATGGCCCACGCGCCGCCGCGGCCCTGCAGCGAACGGGTCAGCTCGGCGATGAACGCGCCGGTCAAGGGCGGCTCGGAGCGCGCCATGTCGGCCACCACCAGCACCACGTCGGTGGGGGTGTCGGAGGCCGCGCGATTGAGGTCATCCGCCCATTGCGAGGCCAGGCGCCGGTCTTCCCCGTCGCGCATCACCCGCGCGGCCATGCGCCGCAGGTTCTCCAGCAGGGCCAGGCGCAGCATGATCGGAACCGCCCACAATTCGCCCAGGCTCAGCGGCGCGAGCGACTGGTAGGAAGCGATGAAGCGGCCCAGCGTATCGCCGTCTATCCGGCCATCACCGTGTGCGATCGCCTGCATCGACAGTTCATACACCCGCGGCAACCCGGCCGAAGGGCCGGTGGCAAGCGACGGCAACTGCCGGCTGTAGCCGCGCGGCAGGTGGCGCCGCGCGGTCTGGATCTGTTCTTCGACCAGGTAATAGTTGTCGAGCAGCCATTCCCCGGCGGGGGTGACCGGGCGCTGCTCGCGCACCACGCTGCTGAGCAGGGTGTTGGCATCCTGAAGGACGCGTTCGTTGGCCTGCAGACGTTCCAGCAGGCGCTCCGGGCTGGGCCGCATCCGCACGCGGTGCTGGCGCGCAAGCGCGCGGCCGTAGACCTCCATCTGTTCAACGCTGTAAAGCGCGGCCCGCAGCGGACCCTCGGTGGCTTCAATCGCCGGGGCCGAGGCCTGGCGCTCACGCCAGCGCCAACGAACGAGCCGCCGCAGGCGAAGCCAACGGCCAAAAAGACGGCGAAGGTGGGGCATAGGATACCGGGGAGGGGGAGGCAGGTTGCGCCTTGCATCGTTGCATTTGGGGGGACGTGCCCGCTGTGAAGGTCATATATACCTCCCATGCATCAGTCGTATGCCACTCCTGCGGTTTTTCGATCAATGCCCGGCACTTGGATTCTCCTGACCCCTTGTCAGGGAGTGGGCCATGCAGACACGCGCGATCCGCCGCACTGCGGTCGCTGGCCTGGAGTGCCGGTTATGGGTGCTTTGTCGGCCCGGCAGCAGGTGATTCTGCGCCCGAAGCTGCATTGAGATGATGGTAGGTAGGCGGGTGCCTCTCTGGCATGATGCCGGGAGGCAGGATCAGGGAGTGGGCTGGTAATGGAGTTCGATTCGATTCGCCCCGCCATCAGCGGGGCGATTGGCGGGATCATCGCGACCTGGTTGACCAGCCGATGGGCCCGGAACCTGCCTTCGCATTACAAAGGTTGGTCCCGCGACTACCTGCTGCGCCGGCACCGTCCGGCAATCTGGACGGCCAACGCGCTGTTCTTAATCGGGCTCTGTTCCGGAATCGCGCTTTACCCCATGGGTGGTTTCGCGAACACTGACTGGCGACCGTTGCTCCTGGGGTTCGGACTGGCATCGGTGCTGCCGCTCCTTGCGCTCGCCTTCGTTTCCCTTCTTTCTGGCAGCAACCTCAAAGAAGCCTATGTTGCATTCGCGCTTGGCCAAGGCAGCCCCCTATGGGCGACCTACGGGATTCTCGGTGCGGGTACCGTGGCGTTTTTCTTTGCCTTGGCCAGTCTGAGCGGCTGATCAAACGGACCCCAACAAGCATCATGCAGGCTTCTTCTCGAGGTGATCCATACGCTGGCACCAGAAGCAGCACAACAGTAATGCCATCCACTTTCATGGAGTCCGCATGGATACTGAAATCCGGCAGCACGAGGAAGCCCTGCGCGTTGCGATGCTCACCAGCGACGTAGAGGCCCTGGAGTCTCTGATCGCAGACGACCTGATCTTTGTGGGGCCGTCCGGCGATGTTTTTCACAAGCAGGACGATCTGGCGCTGCATCGTTCCGGACGCCAGAAGCTCACGTTGGCAGAGTGGCGATCTCTAGAGATCTCCGCGCACGGGCAGGCCGCCGTAACGTCGGTAACCGCCGAACTGGCCGGCACCTTTGACGGTGCTGCGTTCGCCGGGCACTTCAGGTACTGCCGCTTCTGGGTGAAAACGGCGAGCGGCTGGCAGGTGCTGGGCGGTTCGGTTATCGCGTTACCATCGGCCTGAACCCACTGCTGGACGCACCTCATGATGAAATCTGGCCTGTTGCTGATTGCGCTGATGATGTCTGCCGGGCAGGCCCTGGCCACGCCGTCATGGGGAGCGCCCAGTTCCAGCCCGGCCAACACGTCGCCGGCCGCGCTCAAGCCGGGCGAGTGGGTATGGGGCGGGGATTCCAAAGCGATGGGCCCGATGGCGGTGGTGGTCAGCATCACCGAGCAGCGCGCCTACGTGTACCGCAACGGCCTGCTGGAAGCCGTGTCCACGGTGAGCACCGGCAAGCCCGGTCACGAAACGCCCACGGGTGTGTTCACCATCCTGCAGAAGGACAAGGACCACCACTCCAGCAAGTACAACGACGCCGCGATGCCGTACCAGGAACGCCTGACCTGGGATGGCATTGCCCTGCATGCCGGCGGGTTGCCGGGGTACCCGGAATCCCATGGCTGCGTGCACCTTCCCACCGAGTTTGCCCGGCGGCTGTTCGGCGCGACCAACATGGGCATGGTGGTGGTGATCGCCAAGGAGGGCGTGTCCGATCCGACGCTGGTGCACCCCCGCGTGGCCAGCCCGATCGACCCGGGCACCGGCAAGGAAGTGCTGTCCGTACCGCTGGGCACGCAGGAGGCGTTCCGCTGGCAGCCTGACGTTGCACCCACCGGCGTGGTGTCGCTGTTGCTCAGCACCAGCGACCGCCGCCTGTTCGCATACCGTGACGGCAAGGAAATCGGCCGTTCGCGCGTGGATTTCCGCGATGGCGCAGCGCCTGAAGGAACGCGCGCGTACATGGTTGCCAGCAGCAACGCGCCGGCAACCGAACCCTCATGGGTAGAGGTTGGCATCCCAGGGGAGGAAGCGGCCCGTGGCACCGTGGTGAGCCAGGCCGACGAGCAGCGCGTGCTGCTGCCCGAGGGGTTCCGTGCCGCGCTGCGGCCGCTGATGAGCCCGGGGGTGGTACTGCTCGTAACCGACCAGCATGTGCTGCCCGACACCACGGGGCCGGCATTGCAGGTGCTGAATGCCGAGCAGCCGGCGCTTTAATGGCAGCGGCGTCGCTCGGTAGAAATACCGAGCCGGCCTGCGTGTAACTCCTCTTGCCGGCAAAGATGCCGACGACGACAGTGGGACTGTTCCCCTGCGCCTGAGGCTGAGCTGGATCCCATGCACATCCGTCAAATACACTCCGCTGCCACATTGCTCGGCATGACCCTGGCCTGCTGCCTGTCCCTCACCGCGTGCGGCGGCGGAAAATCACCCGAAAAGGAGACAGGTGCAACGGTTACGCCATCCCCGGCGCAACCGTCAACCACGCCCTCTGCGACCCCTTCGGCCGATGAGGCAAGAGAGATCGCCCGTGACGCCTACGTGTATGGGGTACCTATGGTGGATACCTACAAAACGGTGTACGCGTTCAATGTCGACAAGGGCAATCCCCAGTACAAGGGTCCGTTCAACTCGATTCTGAACATCGCCCGTGTGTTCACGCCCGAAGACACCGCGTTCGTAACGCCGAACTCGGACACGCCTTATTCGTTTGCCATGCTGGACCTGCGGGCGGAACCGGTGGTCATTACCGTGCCCAAGATGGAAAAGGACAGATACTTCGTCTTCCAGCTGATGGATCTGTACACCTTCAACTTCGACTACATCGGGAGCCGTGCAACTGGCAACGATGGCGGAAGCTTCCTTATTGCCGGCCCCGGCTGGAAGGGCGAACCACCGGCGGGTATCACCAAAGTGATCCGGTCCGAGACCGACCTGGTCAGCGTGGTCGGGCGCACGCAGCTGTTCAATCCCGGCGACCTCGACAACGTAAAGAAGATACAGGCCGGCTACAAGGTTCAGCCGCTGTCGGCATTTGCCGGGGGCGCTGCGCCACCGGCTGCCCCGGAAATCCAATGGATCAAGCCGACGCCCCCGGCGCAGGACCGCACCTCCCTCGAGTTCTTCAACCAGCTGGCATTTCTCCTGCAGTTTGCACAACCGGCGCACCCAAGCGAGACCGCACTGCGCGAGCGCTTCGCCATGCTGGGCATCAAACCCGGACAGCCGTTCGACGCTGGCAGCCTGTCGCCGGAGATGCAGGCAGCACTCAAAGAGGGGATGGCCGAGGGGCAGAAGCAGATCGACGCCAAGCGCGCATCATTGGGTGGTAAGACCGATACGCTGTTTGGCAACCGGGATTTCCTCAAAAACGATTACGTCGCGCGCGCCACCGGAACCCAGGTGGGTATTGGCGCCAACTCGCGTGAAGAAGCGATGTACCCCATTCTTGACAAGGATGCCAGCGGCCAGCCGCTCGATGGCAGCAAAGGCCGATACACGCTGCACTTCGCTAAGGGCGAGCTGCCGCCGGTCGACGCATTCTGGTCTGTCACCATGTACGGACTCCCCCAGCAGTTGCTGGTCAAGAATCCGATCAATCGCTATCTGATCAATTCACCGATGTTGCCGGAGCTCAAGAAGGATGCCGATGGCGGGTTGACGATCTACATCCAGAACGAGTCCCCTGGCAAGGACAAACAGGCCAACTGGCTGCCGGCGCCCGAGGGCCCGTTCGTGATGTTCATGCGCTACTACCGCCCCAAGCCTGAGTTGCTCGAAAGCCGTTGGCAAACCCCGCCGGTGGAGAAGGCAGGGGACGCCACCCCATAGCCCGTGAGAGGGCGCATGCAGCGGGGAAGCCGCGGGCGGACAGGCTGGCACGGCAGGCACCACCAAGTAGGAGGCAAGTACCGCAAGGGTGAAAGGAGTGCGCGATCGCTCGCTGGCGGAATGCTGGAAAGGGTTGACTTTCCGGGCTGGATGGTCAAATAGCGGCTTGGCAGAACAGAGTCCGAACGCCGGTTCAGGTCTTCACAATCCATGTACGTATCGCAGCGTCATGATTGGTCCGGCAGAGGGGGCTCTATTTACCTGAAGACCCAAGAAGGAGTACTGGAAATGATGATGACCAAGAAGAATGTGGTGTTGGGCGTGGCGCTCGTTGCCACCTTGGGCCTTGGCGGTTGCGCCACCTATAAGGACGAGTTCGCCACCATCAACTCGCGCCTCGACTCGCTGGACACGAAGGTGCAGGGCGCAGCCCAGAGCGCCGAATCGGCCAACCAGTCGGCCCAGCAGGCCAACCAGCGCCTGGATCAGATCGAAAGCCGCGTCCAGCGCCTTGAGTCGGTCCCGGCCAAGCGTCAGCCGCGCGGCTGATTGTTTGTTGCACACGTTGTAACGAACGACTGGAACATGGAGACCGGTGGCCTTTGCGGGCCGCCGGTTTCCTTGCTTGACCCGTAGTTGCTTCAAGGAATCCCCACGTCCATGCACATCCGTCCCGCTATCCGCGCCACGTGCAGCGTACTGGCATTGTCCCTGGCGTTCGCCGGGCCCGCCGTCGCCCGCACCCAGCAAGCCGCGCAGGAACCCACCCAGGAATCCACCGAGCAACAGGTCGTGTCGAACGATCAGCTGCCGCCGGACCAACCCGTGTCCGACACGGTCATTCAACTCGCCGGCTGGATCAAGGCGAGCCGGGATACGGAAGGCTATCCGTTCGCGGTGATGGACAAGGCCGCAGCCCAGATCCTGGTATTCGATGGCAAGGGCAAACTTCTTGGTGCCGCGCCGGGCCTGTTCGGCTCTGCGGTCGGCGACCATTCGGCCCCGGGCGTGGCCGGTCTGGCGCTGAAGGAAATTCCGGGCCGTGACCGTACCACGCCAGCAGGCCGCTTCATTGGTGGCTACGGCCCGTCGCTCGATGCCGGGCGCGTGCTGTGGGTGGACTACGATACGGCCGTGTCGATCCATCCGACCGCGACCGGTGTTCCGGCCGAAAAACGCGCCGAACGCCTCGCTACGCCGACGCCGGACGACAACCGTGTCACCCACGGCTGCATCAACGTCAATCCCGATTTCTACGCGCGGGTGATCCAGCCCACGTTCGAGAAGGGCGGCGTGTTCTACATCCTGCCGGACAAGCAGTCGCTTGCGGAAACCTTCCCGGATTTCGTGCAGAGCCGCGGAAACGAGCAGCGCACCGCACCCGAGTAACCGGCGCCGTGTAACCCCTGTGGAGCGGGTCCGATGAGAAGCTTGCTGGCCATTCTCGTGGTTGCGTGCGTGGCCACCACGGCCCATGCGGAGGTACCTGCCAGGAGTGCCGCCCAACGGGCGGCGCCGCCACACACCTCTGACGGCATGGCCTGCGACAGCCCGAATCAGTCCCAGGCGGGTCTGAATCAATGTGCGAGCAACAGCGCACAAACTGCCGACGCCGAGCTCAACCGCGTCTATGCGAAGGTCTTGGCTGCCAACGCCCAGGACAAGGCATTCATCGAGAAGTTCAAGGCGGCGCAGCGCGCTTGGGTCGTGTTCCGTGATGCACAGATCGCGGCGCGCTACTCGAACCCAGCGGACTACGGCAGTGTCCTGCCGATGTGTCAGAGCGGGGAGTACGAGCAACTGACGCGCGACCGAATCAAGCAGCTCAACGCCTGGATCGTCGGTACGGAGGAGGGTGACGTCTGTGCGGGGTCGTATCCGATAGCGAAGCCGTAGACGCGGTACAGCCCTATGCCCCCGGCAACGGGGTTCACGGTGGCGCGCACCGAAGAGGTCCGCGACGGATCGCCCTCAGCAGGATGTCGATAGTGGCGAAGGCGCTTGACGCAAACGGGTTTGCACTACAAACTGCTCCAGGGCGACCCCTTGGAGCACGTGATGCAGCAGCCGTCCGTCAGTGATTCCTACAGCCGTATCCAGGCCGTAACCCGCGAGTACTCGAGGTACTCACGAAGTGCGGGCGGTCTGTCGGCCATCGCCGGCGGCATTGCATGCCTGGCGTCCTTCCTCGCCGGCGCCCTGTTGCCGGCCACGATCGAACTGCGGGCAGCGCTCATCGCCGTACCGGTGCTGTGGCTCGTGGCCAAGCAATGGCTCGCGCACCGCTACTACCAGCGCTTCGGCCAGGTCGAGGAACAGATCACCGCGACCGAGCGCAACTTCCAACGCCTTTTCATCGCTTTTACTGCCCTGATCAGCGCGCTGATCGTCGGGTTCGTGCTGACCCGCATGGCACCGATGGGCAGATTGCCGTGGGACCTGCGCGCGATCGGGTACCTGATGGTGGTAGCGCTTCTGCCGCTGATTGTCTGGCGGTGGTTGCGAACGCCGCTGGAATTCATCGTGGGCGTGTTCCTTCTGTGCCAGGCCGCGGTGGCATTCACCGGCCAGAGCTATGCGTTCGGGCCTACTACCGTGGTGTTTCCGCTGGCCGCCATTGCCTTGGTGGTGGTCGGGTGGCGCGACCACCAGCGGTTCCTGCGCCTGCAGACGGAAATGCGTGCGTTCGTGGCCACGCGAAAGCCCATCCCATGACCCAGCTTCCCGATCCCCGCAGCCTGCTGCAGCTGGATCGTCTGATCCACGAGCCAGCGCGCCTGTTGATCCTGTCGATCCTGGCCGGTGCCGAATCAGCTGAATTTGCGTTCGTCGAACATCTCAGCGGTTTGAGCAAGGGCAACCTGTCCAGCCATCTCAGCAAGCTCGAAGCCGCTGGGTTGGTCGCCATTGATAAATCGTTCCGGGGAAAGCGCCCGTTGACCACCCTGCAGCTGACGCCTGCGGGCCGCCAAGGGCTGGCCGAGTACCGCAAGCAGCTTGCGGCAGTCGTCGCAGGCATTCCTGATCCCCACAGCACGGATTCCTGATATGACACTGTTCGCGAAATTGACGGCGACGCTGGTTCTATCGCTGGTGGCATCCAGCGGCCTTGCCGCCAGCCAGGACACGCGCGAGGAAGGCGCCAGCATGACCTCGCAGTTCTACCAGGGGAATGACGATGCACTGTGGGAGCGGATGACGCCGCAGATGCAAGCCGCATTGCAGTCGAAACAGAGCCTGGCGGCGCTCAGGGGACAAGTGCTCGCTGCAGGTGGAGAGGAAACCGACGTTGTCAGCGAAACGGTCAGCACCGATGGCGGATATGACATCTACGTGCGCCAGGCTCGATTCGCCAAGAAGCCAGCCATCATCCAGATCACATGGGCATTCGACGCCCAGCGCAAGATAGCAGGCTTCAACATACGCCCACACCAGGCCAGTCCATCGCCGCCCGCTGCCAGCGAGCGCCTTGACTACAAGAACCGCACGCCGCTGCAGCTGCCATTCTCCGACGAGTTCTACGTGTTCTGGGGCGGGCGCAGCGTCGAACAGAACTACCATGCCGCGCACGCAAGCCAGCGTTTCGCCATGGACCTGCTGGTCCTGCAGGATGGCAGTTCGCACCGTGGGGAAGGCAGCCGCAACGAGGATTACTTCTGCTTTGGAAAGCCCATCCTCGCTCCCGCAGACGGCAGGGTGGTGGAGGTGATCGACGGCGTGGCCGACAACGTGCCGGGTGCGATGAATCCGAGCCAGCCCACCGGCAACCGCGTCGTCATCGATCATGGCAACGATGAGTATTCGGTCCTGGCCCACCTGCGCCAAGGCAGTGTGCGGGTAACCAAAGGGCAGGCCGTGCGCACTGGCACGCAGCTGGCAGACTGCGGCAACAGTGGAAACTCTTCCGAAGCCCACCTGCATTATCAGTTGCAGGCCGGACCCGAGTTCGGCAAGGCCACCGCATTGCCCGCACAGTTCTCCAACTACCTGGCCGATGACAAGCCGGTCGCGCTGGGCGAGCCATTGAAAGGCCAACGCATCCGCCAGGCCGCAGGGGCGCCGTAGCGTTTAAGACCGGCGATGTCTGCGACGCCCGGCGACCGTTTCCGACAGGTCACGGACCCTCGTCGGCGTGCACCCTCATTCCCTGCAGGCCAAACAGCTCAAGGGTTTCGACTGATCGTACGAGCTGTGCTCTCGAGTGGGCAACCCTTCAAACGGGAATGACCTGCATTCGCGTTTAGCATGTCGCCTGACTTGAAGGCGATCCCAATGCAGCGCATCCGAAAAGCACTACCCGTTGTTCTCATGAGTCTTGTCCTACTGGGAGGCGCGTGGCTCATCAAACGCGCACCCATGAAGATGCAGGACAGTAGCGCCACAGCCACGGCAA
>NZ_JAGXKC010000480.1:0-257 GCF_019091045.1 Stenotrophomonas sp. GbtcB23
AACTTTCATTCTGACTGTGCGTTATTATGTGCGTGTGAGAGGTTTTGCCGCCCTGTGGGCGGCCTGACAAGCGAACACATTTCCGTGACTAGAAGAGCGAGAGCTGCTGTTGCGCAGCCTCATGCTTGCACCATTTTGCAGAGGTCGCAGCCGCCTCCAACTCGGCTGTCACGTAGGCCAGCGGCCCGCCCGCCTGCTCGATAAACGCGGGGGCGGTGAAGTGTGAGAGATAGCCGGTTTCCGTCACGGGCAACGGG
>NZ_JAGXKC010000481.1:0-257 GCF_019091045.1 Stenotrophomonas sp. GbtcB23
GGATCGGTGGAGTCGGCCTGGTCGGAGCGCACGGCGCCGACCGATGCTTCCGCACTGATCTGCTTGGAGAACTGCAGCGGGGTGCGGGTGATGATGTTGACGGTACCGGTGGTGCCGCCGCCCTGCAGCTTGGCCTGCGAGGACTTGTTCACTTCCACCGTGCTGACCAGTTCCGACGGCAGCAGCGAGTAGCTCACGCTGCGGCCGACGTTGTTGCCCTGGCTGGGCACGAACCAGTCGGCCGGGCCGTCGCTGTG
>NZ_JAGXKC010000482.1:0-257 GCF_019091045.1 Stenotrophomonas sp. GbtcB23
CGCGTCGAGATGAGCCAGGCGCAGATCTATGGACTTTCGTACCATGCCATATCTCCTTCCGGTAGTCTGCCTCTAAAGGCTGTCATCTCGTTGCCGTTCACGTCGCGAACCTTGATCGACTGAATGTCTGGCCGTTGCCTGATTAGGGTAGCAATCGCCTCGATAATGTCGATGGGCATGTCCGGCGAGTAGACGACGCCGACTCCGCTTCTTTCCTCATGAACGACGATTTCACTATCGCTCATGTTCCCGCCTCG
>NZ_JAGXKC010000483.1:0-257 GCF_019091045.1 Stenotrophomonas sp. GbtcB23
GCCTTCATGCTGCTTTATTACTTCGAGCGTGCAGCGCGCATCCAGTTGGACCTGCAGGCGTCGGGCGCGGAACTCCTCATCCCGCCTCACGACGTCTGCGAGAAAGCGGCGCGGCAGTTCTGGGAGAACAAGGGCGACATCCTGATCGCGGGAGAACGGGAATGGCCGGCCTTCCTGCGCCAGCTTGATCGGGAGGCACCGGACTTCCGCCGATAGGTCGGGAGGAATTCAAAACTGCAACCATAAAACCAACAGAG
>NZ_JAGXKC010000484.1:0-257 GCF_019091045.1 Stenotrophomonas sp. GbtcB23
GCCGATCCGTCCGAACAGTGATACGGCCTTGATGCTGGCGATGATCCGCCAGATCGACCGTGATGGCCGCGCCGCCGAAGATTTCCTTGCGCGCTATACGACCGGTGCAGACATCGTTCGCGACTATGTCGCGGGGCGTCGTGACGGTATCGAGCGGAGTCCGGAATGGGCCGCACCGCTGACCGGCATTCCGGCGGAAGAGATCATTGCGCTGACACGCCGCTTCTACGATCAGCCTTCGATGCTGACCGCCACAT
>NZ_JAGXKC010000485.1:0-257 GCF_019091045.1 Stenotrophomonas sp. GbtcB23
CTGCATGTGCCTTGTTGCCATCACCGGTCAGCTCCGAGGGGCGGTAGAAGAGCTTGATGACATTGCGCATCGCCACCTGGACATAGTTGAGGCTGGCATCGGCGGGCCTGGCCGGAATGCCGATGACGTGTACATAGAAGATGGTCTCGCGGTCGCGCGGCAGGTCGTGGGCGAGGGCAACGATCCGCACGCTCTGCGGCCCGTTCGGGTCCACGCGTCTCACCGCCGGGGGTAGTGCGAAGGGCACTTCGAGGCCG
>NZ_JAGXKC010000486.1:0-257 GCF_019091045.1 Stenotrophomonas sp. GbtcB23
GCTCTCGACATCCACGGACGTGGGAGACAGCGCGGGGCGCATGAACCCTCTCGGCGGGCTCCGGTCCCCTATGAAGAAAGACATCGTTGATGACACAAACAATCGGAATTATCGGCTCCGGCCTCGTCGGCAAAGCGGTCGCGCATCTTGCCATCGCGGCAGGATATAACGTCGTGATCAGCAATTCCCGCGGTCCGGAAACCATCGCTGGACTCGTCAAGGAGCTTGGTCCCCGCGCACGCGCCGGAACCGTAGAA
>NZ_JAGXKC010000487.1:0-257 GCF_019091045.1 Stenotrophomonas sp. GbtcB23
AGATACTGGCGGCGATATGGTGGTGGTAGCCGCCGGTGGCGAAGAAGCTTGCACCCGGATACCGCGCCATGATCTTCAGGCCGAGGACACCGCGATAGAAGGCGTCGGCCTCCGGGATGTCTCCGACCTGCAGGTGGATGTGCCCGATCGCCGTGCCGCCCGCCATGCCCCCCCAGTTCGTCTTCGGAGCGCTCTCGTAGAGCGCCTGCAGGTTCAGCCTCTCCGTCGCCATCGCGACGGTGCCGCCCGGATGATAG
>NZ_JAGXKC010000488.1:0-256 GCF_019091045.1 Stenotrophomonas sp. GbtcB23
GGAGCGGCAGGAAGATTGGCTGCCGCTTCGGCAAAATCGAAAAAGCTCTTCCAGTGAGACCTTACCTGTCCAACTGCCTGGCTACGGTATAGCCGACAAAGTGTAGCCTTGCTGAGAGTGCTGAGCCAGGTGTGGAGTAGTGCGTGACGTGAGTATCTTAGTTCCAACGAACTGCAGCCATTGGCGCTGAACTCGGGAGACGATGAAAGCGACCAAGCAGAACATCCTTCGGTTCTCCTGCTTGTGCTTATGGGTT
>NZ_JAGXKC010000489.1:0-256 GCF_019091045.1 Stenotrophomonas sp. GbtcB23
AGCCCCGGCAGCGCGGCATCTTCCAGCCAGGCCGGGGCCGGCGCGATCCACACCCAGGGGTTCAGCGGGTGCGAGGCCAGCACCGGCTCCAATGCCTTGCGCTCCAGCTCACGCAGCGCCTGCGCCGGTACAGTATCAAACCAGGATGCGACGGAAGCTTGACGGGGGCTCGGCGCGGCGGGCCTGGTCCAATTCTTTGCGACTGACTGCCCTACCCGCATTCGCGGACAACTACATCTGGGCGCTGGTCGCCGAC
>NZ_JAGXKC010000049.1:0-19472 GCF_019091045.1 Stenotrophomonas sp. GbtcB23
ATACAGCTACTGAGCAAAGGGAGTTTTGCCATGGGGAAGGTGGGTTCCAAGGGCGGCAGCCGGCCGGCTACTGCCAGTCATCTTCAAATGGAGCAGGCATTACGACAGGAGTTGGAGCAACTCTCGGTTCCTGTCTTGCAGCGCGGTAATGCTCCTCACGAGTACCTGTATCTGGCCTTTCTCGATGGCACTGGCCAGGACCTCAACAACTCCCGACTGGGCGCACCAACTACTGTTGGACTGTTATTTGAACAGGCGGATCGTCTGGAGAAGGACGCAGGAAATCGAATCGGCTCCCACTACTCGCAAGGCATCGGGACCCAGAGCAATGCCGTTGGCCGGGCGTTCGACGGTTTGATTGCGTACTCATGGGAGGATGGAATAAAGAGCGCATATCGCGACCTGGCAGTTCAGGCTAGTGCCTGGGTCAACAATGATCCTCAAGCCGAAATCCGCGTTGTCGGCATCGGCTACAGTCGCGGCGCGGTACAGACGGCCGGCCTGCTCCGGTTGATTGATGAGTACGGCATCGTTCCTGAAGAAGGCCTTGGGTTTGGCCATGACAGGAACGGCAACATCAGCGTCATCAGCCGGTTACCACCGCTGGTGCCGCCAGGCCAAGCCGCACAGGCCACCCTGCTGCTGGATCCAGTGGCGACGAACATGCCCGCCAACTTCGACGCCCGCCTGCCACCGAGCGTGATCTCGCGCGTGGCGATCATGGCCGCCCATGAGCAGCGCGAGCTGTTTCCGCACCAGGCCATCAACGATCCCGGGATGACGCCGGATGGGCGCGCGATCAACGTCGCCGCGCCAGGTGGCCATTCCAACGTGGGCGGCGGGAACCGCGATGCAGGACTGGAGATCCTGACCGGCAACGCCGCCATCGACTATCTGAACACGTTGCGCGACCAGCCACTGTTCGAGAAGCGCGCCGTGCCGATGGACCTGGATACGATGACGCTGTACCAGGCCGGCGGCGCGACCGCGCTGTACGGGTTGAAGATCGACCGCGACGGCGAGCGCAATCTTCGTGATGCACTGGCCAACTGCAAGATCGTCGATCCGTGCAACGACTCCGAGCCGATTGACCAGGCGCTGGCGGCGCGGTTCGAACACCGTTCCATCCAGCCCGATCCAACGGAACAGGCGCAGCTGCAGGCCCTGGTGGAGCTGGCCGCGCAGCGCGATCAGCGGAAGGCGCCGGACGTCCCCGGGCACGTGGACAATCCCACGCTGGCCCGCATCCGCGAAGGCGTGCAGGCCGCAGAGGACAAGGGGCGGGTCAGCTTCGCGAACGGGCTGGAACGGGAACAGTTCTGCCGCTCGGCGCTGGCCTGCGCGATGGACAACCGGGAGACGCGCCAGGCGCTGTATCCCGACAGCAACGCCGGCCCGCTGCAGAAGAGCGAGATCTCCCGCGTCGATGAGGTTGTGTTCGGATCGAAGGGCTACGCCTTCCTTGTCCAGCAGGGCAGCGGACCGCATGACCAGCAGCGGGTGCCGTTTGATATCGAACTGGCCAAGCAGACGCCGATAGCGGTGTCGGACCAGAAACTGGAGGCTGCCGCCAGTGAGATCGAGCAGCAGCAGGCGTTCCAGTTGCAGCACGCCGCCCCACAGCAGGCGCCAGAGCCGGCGCTGGGCGGGTTTGCACGGTAACTATCGTAGAGACACGCCATGCGCGTCCAGGTGGCGGGCCGCGCGACTCACCGCCGCCAGATACGCAGCCGGTTGTTGGCCGGCATCGCCACATCGTCAACCAGCCGCAAGCCCTGCGCTGCGGCCAGCGCATCCACCGCCTCGGCATCCCGGATGCCCGATTCCGGATCACGCGCCTTCAGCCACCCATCGAACTGCCGGTTGCTGTCGCTGCTGTAGTTACCGTTGTAATTGAATGGACCATACACGCACAGCAGCGCATCGTCGGCCATCACCGCCGGCAGCCCGGCGAAGAGTGCCTGCACGTGTGGCCAGCTCATGATATGCAGGGTGTTGGCGCTGAACACCGCATCGAAGCCCAGCGGGGACGCCGGCAGTGGGGCCAGGCCCGGCACCGGCGCAAGTACCGCCTGCAGCGGCCACGGCGCCGATGCGTTGGGCAGCCCCGCCTCGGCCAGGCGCTCGGCGATGCCCGGCAGGTAGTCCGGATGATCGCTGGCCTGCCACTGCAGGTGCGGCAGCTGGGCGGCGAAGTATTCGGCATGCTGGCCGGTGCCGCTGCCGATCTCCAGCACGCGCTGGCGGTCCTGCAGCAGGCGGCGCAGTACCGCCAGGATCGGGTCGCGGTTGCGCTCGCAGGCCTCGGACCAGCGTTGTTGGCTCATGACGTTCGGAAATGTGGGATCAGCGCACATCCAACCATGACCGCAGTCACTTGTGCCAGCACCGGGTCGCAAACGACAGTCGAAGGCTGATCGTTCCCGGGGAATCGAACGCTGTGCAACGCCGTGAGTTTTTGACGCTGTCTGGCATGGGTCTGGCGGGCCTGATGGTGCCGCACGCCCGCCTGATCGCCGCCGAGCAGCTGCTCGAGCCGGCCAACGCGGTCCGCAACAAGGCGCTGGCCGAGGCCGCACTGGCTGCCGCCAAACGGGCCGGGGCCAGCTACTGCGACGTCCGCATCGGCCGCTACCTCAACCAGGCGGTGATCACCCGCGAGGCGCGGGTGCAGAACGTCACCAACAGCGAATCGTCCGGGATCGGCATCCGGGTCATCGTCAATGGGGCGTGGGGCTTTGCCGCCACCCACCAGCAGACCCCGGCCGCGATCCTGGCCGCGGTGGAGCAGGCCGCCGCCATCGCCCGTGCCAACGCCACCATCCAGACCCGCCCGGTACAGCTGGCGCCGGTCAAGGGGGTGGGCGATGTGAGCTGGAAGACGCCGATCCGCAAGAACGCCATGGCGGTGCCGATCAAGGACAAGGTCGAGCTGCTGCTGAGCCTGAATGCGGCCGCGACCAACGCCGGCGCCGACTTCATCAACTCCACCCTGTTCCTGGTCAACGAGCAGAAGTACTTCGCCTCCAGCGATGGCTCGTTCATCGACCAGGACGTGCACCGCATCTGGCTGCCGTTCACCGCCACCGCCATCGACAAGGGCACCGGCAAGTTCCGTACCCGCGCCGGGCTGTCCTCGCCAATGGGCATGGGCTATGAATTCCTGGATGGCGAGGCCAGCGGCAAGATCCAGCTGCCGGGTGGCATCACCGCCTATCGCGATTCCTACGATCCGGTCGAGGATGCCATCGCCGCCGCCCGCCACGCCCGCGAGAAGCTCAAGGCACCCTCGGTCAAGCCGGGCAAGTACGACCTGGTACTGGACCCGTCCAACCTGTTCCTGACCATCCACGAGAACGTCGGCCACCCGCTGGAGCTGGACCGCGTGCTCGGCTACGAGGCCAACTACGCCGGCACCAGCTTCGCCACGCTGGACAAGCGCGACGCCGGCTACCGCTGGGGCAGCGAGCGGGTCAACTTCTTTGCCGACAAGACCGCCCCGGGCAGCCTGGGTGCGGTGGGCTACGACGACGAAGGGGTCAAGACCAAGCGCTGGGACCTGGTCAAGGACGGCATCCTCGTCAACTACCAGGCCACCCGCGATGAAGTGCACCTGCTGGGCGAAACCGAATCGCATGGCTGCAGCTACGCCGATTCCTGGTCCAGCGTGCAGTTCCAGCGCATGGCCAACGTGTCGCTGGCACCGGGCAAGACCCCGCTGAGCGTGGCCGACATGATCAAGGACGTGGAGAACGGCATCTACATCCACGGCCGCGGCTCGTATTCCATCGACCAGCAGCGCTTCAACGCGCAGTTCGGCGGGCAGCTGTACTTCCAGATCAAGAACGGCCAGATCGCCGGCATGGTCGAAGACGCCGCGTACCAGATCCGCACGCCGGAGTTCTGGAACGCCTGCAGCGCGATCTGCGACGAGCGCGATTTCCGCTTCGGCGGTTCGTTCTTCGATGGCAAGGGCCAGCCCGGCCAGGTCTCAGCGGTGTCGCATGGCTCGGCGACCACGCGTTTCGACGGCATCAACATCATCAACACCGCACGCAGCCTGGGCTGAGCCGCCCGGCCACCGTGCCAAACGTCACTACCGTTGGACCGCCGCGCCCGCAAGAATCGATGCACCGCTGTACCGCTGATCCCGCCTTGTTCCTGCCACCCCCACACCGACGTGGAGAGCTGCCTTGCAAAGACGTGACTTTCTTGCCCTGACCGGGCTTACTGCTGGCGGCCTGATCGTGCCGGCGTTCTTCGGCAAGGTGATTGCCGCCGAGCAACTGCACAGCACCCTGGACCCGGCGCTGAAGAAGCGCCTGGCCGACGCCGCGCTGGCCGCCGCCCGCCAGGGCGGCGCCACCTACTCCGATGTGCGTATCGGCCGCTACCTGCGCCAGTTCGTGATCACCCGCGAAGACAAGGTGCAGAACGTGGTGAACACCGAGTCCACCGGTGTGGGCATCCGCGTGATCGTCAATGGTGCCTGGGGCTTTGCCGCCACCAACCAGCTCAACCCGACCGATGTGGCGCGTGCCGCCCAGCAGGCGGTGGCCATCGCCAAGGCCAACGCCGGCGTGCAGACCGCCAAGGTGCAGCTGGCCGCTGCGCCGGGTGTGGGCGAGGTGAGCTGGAAGACGCCGATCCGCAAGAACGCGATGGAAGTGCCGATCAAGGAGAAGGTCGACCTGCTGCTGGACGTCAACGCCGCCGCGATGGGTGCGGGGGCCAGCTTCGTCAATTCGATGCTGTTCCTGGTCAACGAGCAGAAGTACTTCGCGTCCACCGATGGCTCCTACATCGACCAGGACGTGCACCGCATCTGGGCGCCGATGACGGTCACCGCCATCGACAAGGCCAGTGGCAAGTTCCGCACCCGCGAAGGCCTGTCCGCGCCGATGGGCATGGGTTACGAATACCTCGATGGCGCCGCGAGCGGCAAGGTGCTCACGCCGAACGGCGTGGTCAACTACGGCTCGTCGTACGACATGAAGGAAGACGCCATCGCGGCGGCCAAGCAGGCGCAGGAGAAGCTGAAGGCGCCGTCGGTCAAGCCGGGCAAGTACGACCTGGTGCTGGACCCCTCGCACACCTGGCTGACCATCCACGAATCGGTCGGCCACCCGCTGGAACTGGACCGCGTGCTGGGCTACGAGGCCAACTACGCCGGCACCAGCTTCGCCACCCTGGACAAGCGCGAACAGCACTTCCAGTACGGCAGCGACCTGGTCAACATCTTCGCCGACAAGACCCAGCCGGGCAGCCTCGGCGCGGTGGCCTACGACGATGAAGGCGTCAAGACCAAGCGCTGGGACCTGATCAGCAACGGCAAGCTGGTCGATTACCAGACCATCCGCGACCAGGCCCACATCCTGGGCAAGACCGAATCGGACGGCTGCTGCTATGCCGATTCCTGGTCCAGCGTGCAGTTCCAGCGCATGGCCAACGTGTCGATGGCGCCGGGCAAGACCCCGCTGAGCGTGAGCGACCTGGTCAAGGACGTCGAGAACGGCATCTACATCATCGGCGACGGCTCGTTCTCCATCGACCAGCAGCGCTACAACGCGCAGTTCGGCGGCCAGCTGTTCTATGAAATCAAGAACGGCCAGATCACCCGCATGCTCGAAGACGTGGCCTACCAGATCCGCACGCCGGAGTTCTGGAACGCCTGCAGCGCCGTGGCCGACGAACGCGATTACCGCCTGGGCGGTTCGTTCTTCGACGGCAAGGGCCAGCCGGGCCAGGTTTCGGCGGTCTCGCACGGTTCGTCCACCGCGCGCTTCAACGGCATCAACGTCATCAACACCGCGCGCAGCCTCGGCTGACCGGTCAGGAGCCCTTATTCCATGAGTATCTTCACCGAAGCCCAGGCCAAGGCCATCCTCGACAAGGTCATCGCGCTGTCCAAGGCCGATGAGACCACCGCGGTGCTGGCCGGCTCGATCAACGGCAACATCCGTTTCGCGCTCAACAACGTCTCCACCAGCGGCATCGTCGACAACACCGAACTGGCCGTCACCGTGGCCTTCGGCAAGCGCGTTGGTACCGCCTCGATCAACGAGTTCGACGACGCCGCGCTGGAGCGCGTGGTCCGCCGTGCCGAGGACCTGGCCCGCCTGGCCCCGGAAAACCCGGAGTTCCTGCCGGCCATCGGCAAGCAGACCTACACCGCCAGCCCGACCTTCAGCGAATCCACCGCCGCCATCGACCCGGCGTTCCGCGCCAAGGTCGCCGCCGATTCGATCGCGCCCTGCCGTGGCAACGGCCTGATCGCCGCCGGCTTCCTGGAAGATGGCCAGGGTTTCCAGGCTACCGCCAACAGCAACGGCAACTTCGGCTACCAGCGCACCACCAACTTCGACTACACCTGCACGGTGCGCACCGAAGACGGGCGCGGTTCGGGCTGGGTGGGCCGCAACCTGAAGGACGCCGCCGATTTCAAGGCCGACCAGGACGTGCGCATCGCCATGCGCAAGGCCACCGAATCGTCCGAAGCCAAGGCGCTGGAGCCGGGCAAGTACACCGTGATCCTGGAACCGGCGGCCGCTGCCGGCCTGATCAGCTTCATGATGAACTTCTTCGATGCGCGCTCGGCCGATGAAGGCCGCAGCTTCCTGTCCAAGAAGGGTGGCGGCAACAAGCTGGGCGAGCAGGTCTACGACCCGCGCGTGAACATGTACGCCGACCCGTGGCACCCCGAGGCACCGGTGCTGCCGTGGGACCAGCAGGGCCTGCCGCGCAACAAGCTGGCCATCATCGAGAACGGCAAGGTCGCCAACCTGGATTACTCGCGCTTCTGGGCGCAGAAGCAGGGCAAGACCGCCAATGCCACCCCGGGCAACCTGCTGATGAGCGGCGGCGACAAGAGCACTGCCGAGCTGGTCCGCGGCACCCAGAAGGGCATCCTGGTCACCCGTACCTGGTACATCCGCATGGTCGATCCGCAGACCGTGCTGCTCACTGGCCTGACCCGCGACGGTACCTTCTATATCGAAAACGGCCAGATCAAGTACCCGGTGAAGAACTTCCGCTTCAACGAATCGCCGGTGATCATGCTCAACAACATCGAAGAACTGGGCAAGCCGGTACGCGTGGCCGGTGACGAATCCAGCTTCGTGATGATGATCCCGCCGATGAAGCTGCGCGATTTCACCTTCACCTCGCTGTCCGACGCGGTCTGATGGCGCGCGTGCGGCAATGAACCGCGCGCAGTTCCTGCGGTTGATGCTTGGCGGGGCCACCCTGGCGGCCCTGCCCTCGTTCGCCCGCGCGCAGGCCGGGCGTTACGACTTCTGGTTCACCCGCCTCAAATACGACTCCGGCGACTGGGACGTGGACGCGCGCATGCCGTCCAACCTGATCACCTCGCTGATCGACTACACCACGCTGCGGGTCGACGCGACCGAGCATGTGGTGGCGCTGTCCGACCCGCGCATGCTGGAGGCTCCGTTCTGCTACCTGGCTGGGCACAAGCTGGTGGAGTTCAACGCCGCCGAGCGGCAGAACTTCGTGCGCTATGTGCGCAACGGCGGGTTCGTGTTCGTGGATGACTGCAACCACGACATCGACGGGCTCTTCGCCAAGTCGTTCGAAGCGCAGATGGCCAAGCTGTTCGGGCCGGCCGCGCTGAAGAAGCTGCCCAACACGCATGCGCTGTATCGAAGCTTTTTCAAGTTCCCGGACGGGCCACCAGCCACCGGCTTCGAGCTCAACGGCTGGGGCGATGATCTCGTGCACGATTACCTCAAGGGCATCGAGGTCGATGGCCGGCTGGGCGTGCTTTACAGCAATAAAGACTACGGCTGCGAGTGGGATTACGACTGGCGCAACAAGCGCTTCCTGGCCGAGGACAACACCCGGTTCGGCGTGAACATCGTGATGTATGCGTTGAACAACTAGGTTTCGCTGATTTCTTCAGCCACGCAGGGCGTGGCTCTACATTCATTGCTGCGAGCATGCCATGCAAAACGATAGCCCCATTGACGCCCTTCTCTCCAAGCTGCAGCCCCTGCGCGATGCGCTGGGCACGGCCGTTGTCGGCCAGCATGAGGTGGTGGAGCAGCTGCTGATCGGCCTGCTGGCCGGTGGCCATGTGCTGCTGGAAGGCGCGCCAGGGCTGGGCAAGACCCTGCTGGTGCGTTCGCTCGGGCAGGCGCTGGAGCTGCAGTTCCGGCGCGTGCAGTTCACGCCGGACCTGATGCCCAGCGACATCCTGGGCACCGAGCTGCTGGAGGAAGACCACGGCACCGGCCACCGCCATTTCCGCTTCCAGCAGGGGCCGATCTTCACCCACTTGCTGCTGGCCGACGAGCTCAACCGCACCCCGCCCAAGACCCAGGCGGCGCTGCTGGAAGCCATGCAGGAACGCACTGTCAGCTACGCCGGCACCACCTACCCGTTGCCGGCGCCGTTCTTCGTGCTGGCCACGCAGAACCCGATCGAGCAGGCCGGCACCTACCCGCTGCCGGAAGCCCAGCTGGACCGGTTCCTGCTGCACGTGCGGGTGGACTACCCCACCGAGCAGGAAGAGCGCGACATCCTGGTGCAGACCACCGGCAGCAGCAGTGGCACCGTTCCCAAGGTGATGCACGCCGAGGATGTGCTGGCCCTGCAGGCGGCGGTACGGCAGGTGCATGTGAGCGATGACGTCCTGGGCTGGATCACCCGTCTGGTGCGTGCCAGCCGTCCGGGTGCCGGTGCGCCGGATGCGGTGAACCATTGGATCAAGTGGGGCGCCGGCCCGCGTGCCGGGCAGTCGCTGGTGCTGGCGGCCAAGGCCCGCGCGTTGCTGCAGGGGCGTTTCGCGGCCACCCGCGACGACGTGCAGGCGCTGATCGCACCGGTGATGCGCCACCGCCTGCTGCTCTCGTTCGCCGCCGAAGCCGAGCAGAAGGGCGCCGATGATGTGATCGCCGCGCTGCTGCAGGCCGTGCCCTTCCCCGCCTGAGCCTGCCGTGAGCCCGCACGCCCCGATCGCCATCCCCGCCGATGTCCGCAGCCGCCTCAAGGCGCTGCGGCTGTTGCCGCGGCGTGCGATTGGCGCGCAGGGCATCGGCCAGCATGCCAGCCGCAGCCGTGGCGCCGGTTTGGAATTCGCGCAGTACCGTGCCTACGAGCCCGGTGACGAACTGCGCCAGATCGACTGGAAGCTGTACGCCCGCTCGGACCGATTCTTCGTGCGCGAGTCCGAGCGCGAAAGTCCGGTCACGATCTGGATCCTCGTCGATGCCACGGCATCGGCCGGGCAGGCCGACCGTGCACGCCCCGCGGTGTCGCGGCTGGACCATGCCTGCGCCACCGCGGCCTGCATCGTGGAACTTGCGCTGCAGCAGGGGGACCGCTTCGGCCTGGTCGCCATCAACGGCGACGGCGTGCAGCTGGTGCCAGCCGGTAGTGGTGCGCGCCAGCGCGACCGCATCCACCTGCTGCTGCACCGCCTGCGTGCGCGTGGCGCATGGCCCGCAGCGGACGCGCTGCGCCCGGTCTGGGAACGCGTACAGGCCAACGACATGCTGGTGGCGCTGGGGGATGGCTTCGACGACGCCGGCACCGTGCTGCTGGAGCGGTTGGCCGCCGCCCGCCGCGATGTGGTGCAGCTGCAGATCCTGACCGCCGACGAGCGTGATTTCCCGTTCCAGGACGGCCACCGCTTCCGCGATCCGGAAACGGGTGAAGAGCTGCTGGGTGATGGCCGCGCGATCCGCGACGCGTACTTGGCCCGCTTCGCCGAGGCGCAGCGCGTGCTGCAGGCACGGTTGCAGCGCGGCGGCGTTGCCCATGTGGTGACCCATACCGACCAGCCGCTGGACGCGCCGCTGCGGCTGCTGGCGGGGAACGTGCGATGAGCCTGTCGCTGCTGTTCCCGCTGGGCCTGCTGGCGCTGGCGTCACTGCTGGTGCCGTTGCTGATCCATCTGGCGCGCCGCCACCACTACGCGCCGCTGGAGTTCGCCGCGCTGCGCTGGCTGCGCGCGAAGGCCCGCCCGCGCCAGCGGATCCGCTTCGACGAATGGCCGCTGCTGCTGGTGCGCCTGTTGCTGCTTGCCGCGCTGGCCGTACTGCTGGCCCGGCCGCTGCTGCACGGCGCGCCGGTGCAGACGCCGGCATGGGTGGTGGTGGCACCGGGACTGAGCCCTCCTACATTGCCTGCAGGCAGCGAGGGTCGCTGGTTGGCGCCCGGATTCCCGCCGCTGCGGGATGCGGCGCCGGCCGGCCAGCAGCCGCTTTCAAGTCTGCTGCGCGAGCTGGATCAAACCCTGCCTGAGGGCACGGAACTAACGGTGTACGTCCCCGATCCCATGCGCGGGCTCGACGGCGAGCGGCCACGGTTGTCGCGTGCGGTGAACTGGCGGCCGGTTGCGATGCCGGTGGGCGCGCCGGTGCAGGACAGCGCGCCGCAGCTGCGCGTCAGCGGCAACGACCCGGAACCGTCCGAACGGGCTGTGCTCGATGCCCTGCAGCGCGCGTGGAGCGGACAGCCGCTGTCGGCGCCGCTCGCCACCGATGCCGCGCCGGAACAAGGTCAGGTAGGCGTGTGGCTGGCCGATGCGCCACTGCCCGCCGCTTGGCAGGCCTGGGTGCACGATGGCGGCAGCGTGTTGGCTGTGTCGACCAAGGCGGCCACCGGTATCGGTACGACGGTGCTGCAGGATGCCAGCGGCAAGGCAGCGGTCATGCGCCATGCGCTCGGTCGCGGACAGGTGCTGCGCTTTACTGCCGCGCTGTCACCCGATGCACTGCCGATCGTGCGCGAACCTTCGTTCCCGCGCCGCCTGCTGGAGCAGGTGCGGCCGCTGCCGTCGCCGCAACTGGCGCCGGCTGCCGTACAGGCGCCGCTGACCGGTGCCAGCCCGCCGCTGGCACAGCCGCGTGATCTGGCGACCTGGCTGCTGGCGGTGATCGTGCTGCTGTTCGCCCTGGAGCGTTGGATGGCCACCGCACCGCGACGCGGGGCAAGCGCATGAACCGCGTTCACCAGGCATGGCAGCGCGCGCGTCGCCGGCGGTGGTGGATCACCGCATTGCTGCTGGTGCCACTGGCGCTGGCCCTTACCGCCATCGCCGCGCGCGTGGCGGGCATCAACATCGGCTCCATCATGCTGCTGGCAACCCTGCTGGTCGTCGCAGGTGCCGCAACCTGGCGCGCGCGGCGGCTGGACCGGCACTGGCTGGTGCGCCGCCTGGACACGCATGCCATCGCGCAGGACAGCGCCGATCTGCTGTTCGCCGATACCGCCGCACTCAATCCCCTGCAGCAACGCCAGCAGGCACGCGTCACCGCCGCGCTGCAGGCCGCGCCGCCGGACCTGCGCGCGGCCTGGCCGAAGCGCTGGCTGGCCGTGTCGTGGTGTGGCGGAATGCTGGTGGCCGTGCTCGCCGCAGGCTGGCCTGCACCGGGCGCACCGCTGCCGGGCCTTCCCGGCCGTGCCACGCCTCCCGCCAACCCGGCCCAACCGCCCAGCCTGCAGTCCTCCCGGTTGCAGATCCAGGCACCGGCCTACACCGGCCAGGCACTGCGCACCCAGACCGCACTGGACGCCAAGGTGGTGCAGGGCAGTGCACTGGAGTGGTCGCTGCGTTTCAGCGCACAGCCCACGCAGGCCGCATTGCAGCTGCACGACGGCACCCGCATCGCGCTGCGCCGCGATGGTGAGGCGTGGGTGGCGCAGTGGAAGGCGGCCAGGCCCACGCTGTACCGCATCGTCACCGAGCCGGCGCTGACCGCACCCAAGCTGTATCGCCTGGATGTGGTGCCCGACCGCCCACCCAGCGTGCGCGTGATCGCACCGGACCGCACCCTGGTCCTGGCCACGCCCGGCCAACGCCAATGGAGCCTGCAGTTCAAAGCCAGCGATGACTTCGGCGTGGCGGCCAGTGCCGAACTGCACCTGACCCTGGCCCAGGGCAGCGGGGAAAACATCACCTTCCGTGAGCAGCGCATCGCGCTGACCGGCACGGGCCCGGCCACCCAGCGCCGCTTCGCGCGCACGCTGGACCTGGCTGCACTCAGCGCCGGCCCGGGCAACGATGTGATCGCGCAGCTGCAGGTGCGCGACAACCGCACGCCCACCGCGCAGACCGCGCAAAGCACCAGCCTGATCCTGCGCCTGCCCAGCGAAGAGCAGGTGCTGGGCACGGATATGGAGGGCATGGTCAAGAAAACCCTGCCCGCCTACTTCCGCAGCCAGCGCCAGATCATCATCGACGCCGAAGCACTGATCAAACTGCGCCGCCAGCTGCCCGCCGAGGAGTTCGTGAAGCGCTCCGATGCGATCGGCGTGGACCAGCGCATCCTGCGCCTGCGCTATGGCCAGTTCCTGGGTGAGGAAAGCGAAGGCGGCGCCAAGCCGCCGCCGACCAGTGACAGCCTGCCCACCAGCGATGCTCCGGCCGCTGATCACGATGAGGATCATGCGCACGACACCGCCAGTGCACAGGGTGGCCACGACGATCACGAGCACGGCGCAACCAGGGCCGACAGCGCCCCGGTCTTCGGCGCCGCCACCGACGTGCTCTCCGAGTACGGCCACACCCACGACCATGCCGAAGCAGCCACCCTGCTCGATCCGCAGACCCGCGCGATCCTGAAGGCCGCACTGGACCAGATGTGGTCGTCGGAAGGTGAACTGCGCCAGGGCCACCCCGAGCGCGCACTGCCGTTCGCCAACAAGGCACTGGCCTTCATCAAGCAGGTGCAGCAGGCCGAGCGCATCTATCTGGCCCGGGTCGGGCCCGAGCTGCCGCCCATCGACGAAGGCCGCCGCATGACTGGCGACCGCACCGATCTGGGCAGCCGCTCCTCCACCATTACCCCCGTGGACGCACCCGATCCCGCCATCGTGGCGGTCTGGCAGCAGTTGGCCGACACCCGCAGCCCACCGGACCTCGACGCGCTGAGCCAGTGGCTGGGCCGCCATCAATCGCGACTGACCGACCCCCTCAGTCTTGCGGCGGCAGTCGAAGAACTGCGCCTCGCACCAGACTGTGCATCCTGCCGCACCACATTGCGCGCACAACTGTGGCGCGCGTTGCAGCGACCATTGCCGCAGTTGGAACGCCGCAGCGCACCGGACCCGATGGCGCAGCGCTACCTGGACGCACTGGAGGGCACGCGATGAGCATGGCCCCATGGTTCGCCATCGCCTTGGCCCTGATCACCCTAGCAGGCAGCGTACGCATCCTCCGCGTGGAGCCACGCCGTGCGTGGCTGCCTTCACCCGGACCCGCCGCATTGCTCGCGTTGCAGGCCCTGTCCGCCCTGTTGCTCTACTTCACCCTCGTACCACCACAGCGCAGCGTGGAAGCGGGCCAGCTCACCGTACTGACCGGCAACGCCGCATCCGCAGGCGCCGTGCCCGCCGGCGCAACCGTGATCGCGCTGCCCGAGGCAACGCCCAGTGCACGCGCCGTACGCGCCCCCGACCTGGCCACCGCGCTGCGCCAGCATCCGGGCAGTACCTCGCTGCTGCTGGTCGGTGATGGACTGCGCGCGCGCGATCGCGATACCGCGTTGCCGCTGCGGGTAACGGTCCAATCCCCTGCCGTGCCCCGCGGTTGGCTGGATCTCCAGCCGCCGTCGGTCACCGCCCCCGGCGCGCTGTTCGAGGTTGCCGCCCGCGCCGGCGGTGTCGACGGGGCGCGCGCCGAACTGCTCGACCCGGCTGGCATGGTGGTGGACCGCGCACCGCTGGACGCGCAGGGCACCGTGCGCCTGCACGGCAGCGCACGCGCCGCAGGGCGCAGCGAGTTCACCCTGCGACTGCTCGACGCGCAGCAGCACGTCGTTGACAGCCTTCCGGTGCCGCTGCAGACCGTGGCCGCCCCGCCACCTCGGGTGCTGATCCTCGCCGGCGCACCCGGCCCGGAACTGAAGTACCTGCGCCGCTGGGCCACCGATACCGGCCTGGCCGTGCAGGCCCAGGCCAGCGCCGGTGGTGGGGTGATGCTCGGCGATGCGCCGGTCGCCCTGAGCACGGCACGCCTGGCCGCCACCGACGTGCTGGTGCTCGACGAACGCAGCCTGGCGGCACTGGGCGCGGCGCAACGCACGCTGGTGCAGCAGGCGCTGCGCGATGGGCTGGGCGTGGTGGTGCGCAGCAGCGGCCCGCTCAACGATGCTACCCGCCAGGCGCTGCGCAACTGGGGGCTACCGGTGAGCGCCGGCAGCCGTGCGACACCGTTGCAGCTGCAGGCCGATCCGGAGGCCGCGCTGCTGCAGGCGCGACGCGGCCCGCAGCGCCCCTCCACCGACAGCACCGCGTGGATGGACGAAGCCGACGCCGCATCACATAGCGCCACGCCGCCCGCGCTGGAGCGGTTCGACGCGGGGGTGACCGATTCGGATGCGTTGCTGCTCGACGCCAAGGGCAACGCCGTGGGCGGCTGGCGCAGCGTCGGTCGCGGCCGCATCGCCCTGCTCCCGGTTACCGACAGCTACCGGCTGGTCCTGTCCGGCCGCGACGACCGTTACGCCGAGCTGTGGTCGGGCGTGTTGTCGAAGGTCGCGCGCGCGCTGCCGGGTGCGCCTGCCATCCGCCTGCAGACAGCGACGCCCTGGTCGGGCGAGCGCGTGACCCTGTGCGAGGTACCCAACGGCACCCGCGTCCGCGACGCCGAAGGCCATACGGTCGCCCTGCAGGTCGATCCGGCCAGCGGCAGCCAGCAGTGCGCCGGCTACTGGCCGCAGCAGCCCGGGTGGCACCAGCTCCAGCACGGCGACACCGTGCAGGCGTTCTACGTATTCGACCCGGCCAGCGCGCAACCGCTGCACCGCCAGCAGCTGCGCGCCGCTACTGCGGATCGCCTGGCTGAATCCAATGCCGCCTCGAGCGGAACGCCCGGCAAGGTCCCCGGCCCCCGCTGGCCCTGGCTGCTCGCCTTCATCGCCGTTGCCGGCCTGCTGTGGTGGCTGGAGCGTCGGCGTCCTTCGCCACCGGTGGCGTAGCGGCGTAGCAGCGGCTCAGTCCCCCGTCGGCGCCGCGCAGCCCTGCTGCGGATCACAGAACTGCAGCGCGCGGCGCTGCTGGGCTGCATCCAGCCCCGGCGGCGGGCGCGCGATGGCGGACTGGATCGGGTCCGGGGCGCGAGTCAGGGTATGCAGCCCCTGGGCGGTTTTTGCGATGCCGTAGTTGATGCCCATCATCAAATAGCCGCCGCGCATGCCCACCTCCTCCAGCGAGGGGGGTTCGTGCCAGACGCGATTGAACGCGTTGGGTTCGGGCTGCACCGGGGATTTGAAGCGGTACAGGTCAAGTGGCACGTCGTCCTCGGGCTTGAGCGCGCGCACCTCGCCCAGCGTGGTGACGCGGGCGTCCGCGCTGTCGGCGGGTTCGCCGCGATCCTGCTGGGCCTGGGCCCCGTTCGCCAGCAGCAGCCCGGCGATCATTGTCGTTGTTGCCATCCCTATGCGTAATGCCACGTGTCGTCCTGTCAGCAGCGTCCAGCGCGCAGCATACGAAGCCCGCCTTCAGATTTCGTTGCCCGTGCCCGACAGCAGCGCAGGCGCTGAATCATTCACCCGGCCGGCCGGCGATGTCTCAACCGCTGAGACGCGATTGTGCTTCCATGGCGTCCTTTGCAGACCGTTGTTCCCCATGGCCTACGAACTTGCCAAGCGCACCGAGGACGCCGAGCGCCGCCTCGCGACCACCGACGGGCTGCCCTCGCGCAACGGTGCCCTGCTCACCGCGCGGCTGCAGCAGCGCTACGCCGACCGCATCACCGGCAGTTTCACGATTCCCGGCCGCGAAGGCCGCTACGCGCCGATCCCGGCCGATGTGCCCGCCGCGCTGACCGCCGCGCTGAAGGCGCGGGGCATCGAGCAGCTGTACAGCCACCAGGCCGAAGCATGGGAGGCTACCCAACGGGGTGAGCACGTAGCGATCGTCACCCCCACCGCCAGCGGCAAGTCGCTGTGCTACACCCTGCCGGTGGTCAGCGCCGCCATGCAGGGCAAGGCCAAGGCGCTGTACCTGTTCCCGACCAAGGCGTTGGCCCAGGACCAGGTGGCCGAGCTGCTGGAGCTCAACCGCGCCGGCGACCTGGGGGTCAAGGCGTTCACGTTCGACGGCGACACCCCCGGCGATGCGCGCCAAGCCATCCGCCTGCACGGCGACATCGTGGTGTCCAACCCGGACATGCTGCACCAGGCCATCCTGCCGCATCACACCAAGTGGGCGCAGTTCTTCGAGAACCTGCGCTATGTGGTGATCGATGAGGTGCACACTTACCGCGGCGTATTCGGCAGCCATGTCACCAACGTGCTGCGCCGGCTCAAACGGATCTGCGCCTTCTACGGCGTGTCGCCGCAGTTCATCCTGTGCTCGGCCACCATCGGCAACCCGCAGGCGCATGCCGAAGCGCTGATCGAGGCACCGGTCACCGCCATCACCGAATCCGGCGCACCGACCGGGCCCAAGCACGTGCTGCTGTGGAACCCGCCGGTGGTCAATGCCGACCTGGGCCTGCGGGCCTCGGCGCGCTCGCAGAGCAACCGCATCGCCCGCATCGCGATCAAATCCGGGCTGAAGACGCTGATCTTCGCGCAGAGCCGGTTGATGGTCGAAGTGCTCACCAAGTACCTGAAGGACATCTTCGACCACGACCCGCGCAAGCCCCCACGCATCCGCGCTTACCGCGGCGGCTACCTGCCCACCGAACGCCGCGAGACCGAACGCGCCATGCGCGCCGGCAACATCGACGGCATCGTCAGCACCTCGGCGCTGGAACTGGGCGTGGATATCGGCAGCCTGGACGTGGTGGTGCTCAACGGCTACCCCGGCAGCGTGGCCGCCACCTGGCAGCGCTTCGGCCGCGCCGGCCGCCGCCAGCAGCCGGCGCTGGGCGTGCTGGTGGCCAGCTCGCAGCCGCTGGACCAGTACGTGGTGCGGCACCCGGACTTCTTCGCCGATGCCTCGCCCGAACATGCGCGGACCGCACCGGACCAGCCGCTGATCCTGTTCGACCACATCCGCTGCGCCGCCTTCGAACTGCCATTCCTGGCCGGCGACCCGTTCGGCCCGATCGACCCGCTGGTGTTCCTGGAAGCGCTGGCCGAGACCGAAGTGGTGCATCGCGAAGGCGACCGCTGGGAATGGATCGCCGACAGCTACCCGGCCAACGCGGTGAGCCTGCGTTCGGTGGCCGACGGCAACTTCGTGGTGGTCGACCGCAGCGACGGCAAGCAGCAGATCATTGCCGAGGTGGATTACTCCGCCGCCGCGCTGACCCTGTACGAAGGCGCCATCCACATGGTGCAGTCCACCCCGTACCAGGTGGAGCGGCTGGACTGGGAAGGCCGCAAGGCCTACGTCACCCGCACCCACGTGGACTACTACACCGACAGCATCGACTTCACCAAGCTCAAGGTGCTGGACCGCTTCGACGGCTGCATCGCCGGCCAGGGCGATTCGCACCATGGCGAAGTGCACGTGGTGCGGCGCGTGGCCGGCTACAAGAAGATCCGCTACTACACCCATGAAAACATCGGCTACGGGCCGGTCAACCTGCCCGACCAGGAACTGCACACCACTGCGGTGTGGTGGCAGCTGCCGCAGGGGCTGCTGCTGACCGCGTTCGATTCGAAACAGGAGGCACTGGATGGCTTCCTGGGCGCGGCCTACGCGCTGCACATCGTGGCCACGGTGGCGGTGATGGCCGATGCGCGCGACCTGCAGAAGGCGGTGGGCAATGGCGACGGCGCGTGGTTCGCGGTGGCCGACCAGAGCGGCCGTGGTCAGCTGCGTGGCGCCGAGTTCGACGCCAGTGCGATCGAGCTGCAACAGCAGTTCGTGCCCACCGTGTACCTCTATGACAACTTCCCCGGCGGCGTGGGCTTGAGCGAGCCGCTGTGGCTGCGCCAGGCCGAGCTGCTGCAGCGCGCGCAGGAACTGGTGCAGCGCTGCGACTGCAAGGCCGGTTGCCCGGCCTGCGTGGGCCCGGTGCTGGCCGGCCAGGAAGACGATGCCACCACGCCCAAGGCGCTGGCGTTGAAGGTACTGGCGCTGTTTGACGAACAGGCGCTGCCGGCTGCCAGCGCACGTGCGCAGCACGAGGCCGAGGTGGTGCCGTTTTGAGCCTGAGCCTGGACAAGCTGCGCCTGCTGCGGCGCCAGGCCGGTGACGCCACGCCGCGCCCGGCGGCGGCCGAGCCCGCTGCCGCGCCTGTACCCGCAGCGCCGGTGGCGGCCAACGATGCGCAGGCGCGCCGGCCCGCGCCGGATTCGGTGTTCGCCTGGGTGGAGCAGGAAATCCGCCACAAGCCGACCGGTGCGAGCGCCCCCGTGCCGGCACCGCCACCGCTGCGCAGGCCCGATGTGGGTGGCCTGCACCGGCTGCTGGGGCTGCGTGATCGCGGTAAGGCGGCGGCACGACCGCGCGCGAGCGCACAGGATCGGCATGTGCCGGGTGAGGAGATCGCACCGGGCCTGTTCCTGATCGAATCGTTCCTGCCGCAGGCCATCCCGACCCAGCCGCTGTCGCTGGCCTTCGCCAAACGCGACGGCGAACAGGTGCAGCCGCAGGACCTGATGTTCTTCGATACCGAAACCACCGGCCTGGCCGGCGGCACCGGCACCCGTGCCTTCATGATCGGCGCGGCCGACTGGCACCGCGATGCCGCGCGCGGCGACGGCCTGCGCATCCGCCAGCTGCTGATGACCACCATGGCCGCCGAGACCGCGATGCTGGCCGAGTTCGCGCGCTGGCTGCAGCCCACCACGGTGTTTTCCAGCTACAACGGCCGCTGCTACGACGCACCGCTGCTGAAGACCCGCTATCGACTGGCCCGCCAGCGCTGCCCGATCACCCCGCTGGACCACGTGGACCTGCTGTTCCCCACCCGCCGCCGCTACCGCGGCACCTGGGAGAACTGCCGGCTGGCCACCATCGAGCGCCAGCTGCTGCAGATCGTGCGCGAAGACGACCTGCCCGGTTCCGAAGCGCCGGCGGCGTGGCTGAACTACCTGCGCGGTGGCAGCGCGGTGAACCTGCGCCGGGTGGCCGAGCACAACCACCAGGATGTGGTCACCCTTTCGCTGCTGATGCAGCGTCTGGTGGCCGAGGAACAGCTAGAGCGCGAGGCGCTGGCGCTGCAGCCATCGTGAGCCATGCGATCACACCTTTTGGGCCGCCGCCGACACGTGCGACTGGCGAAAAAGCCTGCGCCGCAGGTAACGCTGTGCCGGCAGTTCGAGCCAGTAGTAGCTGGCGAAGCACAGCGGCAAAAGAACACCGACGAACAGCAGGAACGACGCACGCGAATAGAAGAAGCCGCGATCCACCCCCAATACGCTGACGAGACTGACAAAGCTCAGCTGTAGCGGAAAGTGCAGCAGGTAGGAAGAGTAGCTCAGGTGGCCAATGAAGGATACGCGGCGTCCGAGCGTGCCGCGCCAGGTCTCCGCCAGCGCCAATGCCACGATTGTCAGCGGGAACAGGAGGGCCGCAATCCCCTGTAGCTTGATCCTGCCCAG
>NZ_JAGXKC010000490.1:0-256 GCF_019091045.1 Stenotrophomonas sp. GbtcB23
ATCGGGCGCGGTCTTGTCGGTGACCACGCCGTTGCGCTGGACCTCGGGCGGCAACCGGGGCAGCGCGCGTGAGTCGCGGTTCTGCACCTGGATCTGCGCGACGTCGGGGTCGATGTGCTGCTCGAACGAGATGGTCAGCACCATCCGCCCGTCCGTGGACATCTGGGACTGCATGTACATCATGCCTTCCACGCCGTTGACCGCCTGCTCCAGCGGCGATGCCACGGTGTCGGCGATCACCTGCGGGGTGGCGCCG
>NZ_JAGXKC010000491.1:0-256 GCF_019091045.1 Stenotrophomonas sp. GbtcB23
GAACGCCTGCGCCGGCTGCTCGATCCGAGCGGGTTGCCGGTTCCGCTTACGAAAGGGGAATATTCGCTGCTCAAGGCTTTTCTGGCCTCTCCCCAGCGCCCGCTCACCCGAGAGTTCCTCGTGCAGGCGACCAAGATAAACGACGATGTCTTCGACAGGAGCATCGACGTTCAGGTACTCCGGCTGCGCCGCAAGCTGCAGGAGGCCCCCGATTATCCGCGCATGATACGGACGGAGCGCGGTGTCGGGTATCTCT
>NZ_JAGXKC010000492.1:0-256 GCF_019091045.1 Stenotrophomonas sp. GbtcB23
GGAAAAACCCAGCCGCGGGTTTTACGTGCCCCCGACCGTGTACGGGAACGACAGCCACGACATGACCATGGCCCGCGTGGAGATGTATGGGCCGGTGCCCTCCATCCTCTCCTACGAGGGCGAGGATCAGGCGGTCGAGATTGCCAATGACACGCCTTACGGTCTGGCGGCCTATGTACAGGGCGAGCTCGGCCATGCGCGCAAGGTCGCGACACGGCTTCGCGCAGGCTCGGTTTATATCAATGGGCCGGAATGG
>NZ_JAGXKC010000493.1:0-256 GCF_019091045.1 Stenotrophomonas sp. GbtcB23
CGTCGCGCGTCTCGGCGAAAGCCTAGGTGTCAGCGGAGAGCGGGCTGCAGCCGGCATCCTTGGGGTCGTCACGGCCAACATGGTCAACGCCATCAGAGCGATGACTGTCGTGCGTGGCCTTGATCCGCGCGATTTCTCGCTCTTCTCGTTCGGCGGCGCAGGTCCTCTCCATTCGGGGTATCTGGCGCACGAATTGGAGATCAAGGAACTAATCATCCCGGCATACCCAGGTGTCATGTGTGCCGTCGGCCTGCTG
>NZ_JAGXKC010000494.1:0-256 GCF_019091045.1 Stenotrophomonas sp. GbtcB23
GGTGCAGATCTCGTGGGAGGAACTGGAGCGCAACACGTGGGAGAGATTAAAGGGCTAGCGCTGTTCCGCGACAGATTCGCGGCCCATAGCGACAAATACATCCTGATTGGCGGTTGTGCAATGCACGCCGTGTTGAGTGGAACAGACCTCAAACCTCGCGCGACCAAGGACCTGGATATCGTCCTTGTGGTTGAGGCAATCGACCCATCGTTCGTTGCCTTGTTCTGGGCGTTCGTTGAAGAGGGCGGATACAGGC
>NZ_JAGXKC010000495.1:0-256 GCF_019091045.1 Stenotrophomonas sp. GbtcB23
GGCGCGGGTCATGAGGGGAAGACGCAGAACCTCATGCTCCGGGTCCGCGGAAAATGGTCTCCCTCCGGCGACACGGGGAGAGATGACGGGCAACGGACCGGCCTGTCATCTCTTGATGCCCGAAAGAGCGCGCCGGGCGTGCCTGTGCGGCACACAGGGTGGCTGACCGGATGGTTTCGCCGGACTTTTCACAAGTCCGTCCCAAACATCGGAGAGTTCGGCGGCGGCCCCCCCGAGTGGTGGCGAGAAGGTGGGT
>NZ_JAGXKC010000496.1:0-256 GCF_019091045.1 Stenotrophomonas sp. GbtcB23
GCACCGCGGTCGAGCGCGCGTCGCGCGGCTTCATGCGTGATAGCGGAGAGAGGATGGCCCAGGCGTTGAGCAACTTGCTTGCTCGCTGCGAGTTATCGCTGCCACCCGAGTCGCGAGGGGCGTTCCTCTCGGTAGGGAGTGATTATTCTGCGTTCGTGAACATTACCAACCTGCTCAGCGAGGCCGAGACTGATATTTTTATTGTCGACCCGTACCTGTACCACACGGCTATTCAGAAGTTCCTAACGACTTCCCC
>NZ_JAGXKC010000497.1:0-256 GCF_019091045.1 Stenotrophomonas sp. GbtcB23
AACACATTCATGCAAACCACCGAAACTTTGCTTCGCAGCGATTGGAAAATCTATCGCGGCGGGGCGATCTACATTACTGGCGGTGAAGACATCGATGTCGGCAACAATACGATCTACGAAGTCGGCACCAACGGAATCTTCGTCGATGGCTATAACCTCAGGGTCAGGCTGCATGACAACGAGATTCATGACCTCGGCTTCAGCGCCATCAATTTCGCGGGCAAGGAAAATGCCGTCCGCAACCCGCTGACGTTCT
>NZ_JAGXKC010000498.1:0-255 GCF_019091045.1 Stenotrophomonas sp. GbtcB23
CAGCGCGTGCTTCGGTATTGGAAATCCTCTCCGCGCCGGTGGCGTCTCCGCCGAGCATCAGGGACCGGATGCGGTCGTCGTGCTTGCGGAATTCCGCGGTAAGGCCTGCCAGCTTTGCCCAGGTCACCTTGCCCTGCTCGGTGGCCAGCGCTTCGACCGCCTTGAAGGTCTCGTCGAAATGACGACGGGCTTCGTCGCTGTCGGAGATGTAGCCCTGCATCTCGCTGGCACTGTCCGCCATCACCAGGGTTGTCT
>NZ_JAGXKC010000499.1:0-255 GCF_019091045.1 Stenotrophomonas sp. GbtcB23
GAGGCGGTTGAGAAGATCGTCCATGGCGCCAGCCTAGCAGAATCCCCGGGCTTGAAAAGATCAAAACGTGAACATTTCCGCTCGCAGCCTCGCAATTTCTGTTCCATCCGAAAAAAAGATGGGTTATGGGAGGCCATGACGATCAAGCCGCTGATTATTCTACCCGACCCCATCCTGCGCCAGGTTTCCAAGCCCATCGAGAAGGTGGATGCCGCGCTTCTGAAGCTCGCCGACGACATGCTGGAGACGATGTAT